>JASUSV010000041.1 GCA_030445865.1 Clostridia bacterium | reverse complement strand
ATTTCCCGCGGCGATAAGTCATGGCTTACGGGAATCTTTAAATCTTTATTTTTATTCTCCAGCGCCAGACCTTTTTCCTCTAACAACTTCTTTTTTAAGTCTGTAAGGGTGAAAACATCGCCCAGATCCAGGCGTTCATAGTCCTGGGGGTTGACCAAAATTAAAGGTAGGATACCGTAATTGATCAGGTTCTGGCGGTAAATGCGGGCAAAGGACTTGGCGACTACGGCTTTTAACCCCAGGTATAAGGGCGCCAAAACCGCATGTTCCCTGCTGGAACCCTGGCCGAAATTTTCTCCTCCTACTACCATCCAGGGCCGCTTAAGGTCTTTCACGCGGCCGACAAGACCCGGGTCCAGGCGGCTAAAGGTATATTCGGCCATAGCTGGAACGTTGGACCGCAGGGCCAAAAGCCTTGCTCCGCCGGGAATAATATCATCCGTGCTCACGTTGTCGCCGGCCTTAAGCATAACCGTTAATTCGAGTTCATCCGGGAGAGGCTCGGTCCGCGGGACGGGCTTGATGTTGGGACCGCGGATAATCTCTATTTTCTCCCCATCAGCCGGCGGCGGGACGATAAGATCATCGTCTACAGGATAAATCTTGTAGATTTCAAGCCTCGGCATATCCCCAAGCTCCCGAGGATCGGTAATTCGGCCCGTAAGGGCCGTAGCCGCTGCCACCGCCGGGCTGGCCAGGTAAACCAAGGCGTCCTCGGTACCGCTCCGACCGCGGTAGTTGCGGTTAACGGTGCGCACAGAAACGCTGCCGGAAGCCGGTGACTGGCCAATAGCGTTACATGGGCCGCAGCCTACTTCTAAAAGGCGGGCCCCGGCTGCTATCAAGGTATCCAGGATGCCGTTGGCGATCATCATGCGCAGAACTCGCCTGGTACCGGGCGCGACGACCAGGCTAACGTGGGGAGGGATGATTTTACCTTTGAGTACCTCGGCGGCTATAGCCATATCTTCTAAAGAAGAATTCGTGCAACTTCCTATAACCACCTGTTGAACAGGCATTCCTGCAACTTCCCTTACTTTAACGACATTATCGGGGCTGTGGGGGCAGGCAATTAAGGGCTCCAATTCGTCCAGGTTAATCACGATCCTCTCGTCATAGTTGGCGCCGGGATCTGCCTCCAGCAGCCGCCAGTCTTCTTCCCGCCCTATACTTTGGAAAAATTCCCGCGTGCGCTCGTCGCTGGGAAAGAGCGAGCTGGTGGCGCCCATTTCCGCTCCCATATTGGCAATGGTAGCTCTTTCATATACCGAAAGGGTGGCCACGCCCGGCCCCCCGTATTCAAAAATGCGCCCCACCCCACCTTTAACGGTCAGGCGCCGTAAAAGCTCTAAAATTATGTCTTTGGCCGAAACCCAGGGCCGAAGCTTTCCCTGCAATTCAACCTTTACAACCTTGGGCATGCGCAAGAAATACGGCGCGCCGGCCAGGGCCACGGCCACGTCCAGGCCGCCGGCGCCTATGCCCAGCATTCCCGCCCCGCCGGCCGTAGGCGTGTGGCTGTCCGAACCCAGTACGAAACCTCCCGGCCGGGTAAAACGCTCCAGGTGCAACTGGTGGCAGATGCCGTTTCCGGCCCGGGAAAGGTAGGCCCCGAATTTTGCCGCCACCGAGGCTAAGTATCGATGGTCGTCGGCGTTTTCAAACCCTACCTGCAACAGGTTATGGTCTATATAGATAACCGCAAGATCGGTCTTGATGCGCTTTAAGCCGGTGGCCTCAAACTGAAGATAGACCATGGTTCCTGTAGCATCCGGCGTCAAAACCTGGTCGGGCTTAAGAGCTACTTCCTTGCCGGGTTCCAGGCAACCCTCTACCAGGTGCTTGGCTAAAATCTTTTGTGTTAGATTAAGAGGTTTATGCATAAGTAGTCGCCCCTTCACTGTTTATTTCAACAATGTACATCCTAGCTAAACCAGAAATCGGGCAGTTCCTTCCCGGCTCCTTTTTCCCTGGCCCCGCTCAAAAACGCTCCTGGCCAGCTCTGCCGGGCAGATGCAGGTTACGTGCATCCCTTCGGCCAGCCAATCACCCTCGAGTACGGGATGTAAAGAGTTTGTCGCACAGCCCACAATATCTACACCGGAAACTGCTTATCTGCCATTACTAGACCAGAAGTTCTCCCTTTCTTAAGACAACCTGTCCGTCTAGTTCAACTGTCGGCTCCAGAATAATGATGTCTAGGTGCAGGGGGCAGTCAACCACCCCGCCGATGGTTAGGTTATCGCCAATAGCAATATGGATTGTACCCAGCTTCTTCTTGTCTTCCCGCAAAACCACGCCCGTTAGCCTGCAGTTGGGATTGGTTCCAATAGCAAACTCGGCAATATTGCCTGCCTGGGGTCCGGTCTTCTCCATTAATTCCCGCAACTCTTCCGCCTGTCTACCCCCCTCAACCCGGGATACGGAACCGTTTTCAATGGTTAGTTTCATCGGCTCCCGCAAAACTCCTATGCGATCAACCGAATAGGGGTTGATAATAACCCCATGTGCCTTGCCCTCCACCGGAGCAATATAGGCCTCGCCGTCGGGAAGACCGGCAAACTGGCCGGGTTGGGTGGCAAAGCCGGCCAGGGCAAAACCCTGCCTGCCCTTAAGATTTAAGTAGACGTCGGTTCCAGTTGGAGAAGCGACATGGGCCTCTTCGGCCAAGCTTAGAAGCCGGGCCATCTTTTGGGAAATCTTTTCGACTTCCCTATAGTTGGCTGTAACTCCGCCGCTAATCAACATTTCTTCGTTAATTTCACGTAGATTGCAAAAGCGGGCCCCCTGCCGGCGCGCCTCCCGCTGGGCGTTGGTATGGGTTAAAGAATGGGTGGTGGCCGTGATGACCGCATCGGCAGCCCTCATGGCCGCCGCTACGACGGGCGGGGGCTCGATTCCACCCGCCTCCCTGGCTTTCATAGTCAGCACCATAACCTCGGCCCCGGCTGCAGCCGCAGCAGCTGCCAGAAGCTTTATTACCCTCGTAGGCCTGCAAGTATCGGTAACGATTAAAACCTGCTCGCCGGGCTTTAAAGCCAGAACCTGCTCCATGATGCGCCGCACGGCAGGCGCCATCTGAATCTCTTTGAACATCCGGTTTGCTCCTTTATCTTCTTAATACTCCACAAAAATTTTTGCAGACTAACCTTTTACTGCAATAGTTTTATTTTTAGTCAACATGCGGTATAATCCGGGCCCTACCGCTACAATTATTAATAAAACCCATAAAACCTGAACTAACGGCGTGCTGAAGAATACCAGCAGAGAACCGCTCCCTAAACGCATGGACCGGACAAAATAATCCTCCGCCATCGGGCCGAGAATGATGCCCAGAATTAAGGAATGAAGCGGATAATTGGTTTTGCGCATAACATAACCAAGCAAACCGAAAAATAAGGCCAGAATAATATCGAAAAAGTATTTCCGCTCGGCAAAGGCCGCCGTCAGAACCAGGGCCATCATAATGGGCGCCAGGATAACCGTCGGAACCTGAGTTAATTTCGCCATGCGGTAGCAAATAGGTAAACCGATAAAAATTAACAAGACATGGGCCAGCAAAAGCCCTATGATTACTGCATAAGCCGTTACAGGCGCTGCCTGGAATAACCTGGGCCCAATAGGAAGCCCGTGGGCCTGCATCACGATAAGCATTACCAGCGTTGAACCGCTTCCGGGGATGCCCAGGGTAAGGGTGGGCACCAGCGCCCCGCCGGTTACGGAATTATTGGCCGCTTCCGGCGCCAGCACTCCTTCCGGGGCTCCTTTGCCAAATTTATCCGGATTTTTGGAAAAACTCTTGGCATATTGATAGGACACAAAGCCGGCTATGCTTGCGCCTGTACCGGGAATGGCCCCAATAATAAGCCCGGTTAGCGAAGAAATAAGTAATAGCTTCCATTTCGCGAGAGTTTCTTTAATGCCTTCCCAAAAAGCCTGCCTCCCCAAAATCATTTTCTGGGCAGCCGTAGCAATAGTAGTTTTTTCAAGCATAACTAAGGCTTCAGAAACAGCAAAAAGCCCGATCATGGCCGGGATCCTAGGCATGCCGTCGTAGAACTCCAGCAGGCCAAAGGTAGCGCGGGGGATATCCCACATATGATCGAACCCAATAGCCCCCATCAGCAGCCCAAAAAAACCGGCTAGTAAACCTTTAGCCAGGTTATTAGCGGCAATCTGGGCGATCAGGACCAGTCCAAACAAAACGATTACAAACATCTCAACGCTGCCAAAACGGAGCGCCAGGTGGGCCAGGGATGGGGTGGCAAAAAGGGCAACAGCGCAGCCAATAATACCGCCAATAGCCGAGGAAAAATTAGAAATTACCAGTGCCTGTTGACCTTTTCCCTGGACGGCCATCTGGTAACCGTCAATGGTCGTGGCCACCGCGCCGCCTTCACCAGGGGCATTAATCAGGATTGCCGGCACTGATCCTCCCATATTGGCGCCACAGTAAACTGCCGCCATAAAAATCAGGGCCGGCTCAATCTTCATGGCCAGAGTCAAAGGCAGCAAGACCATAAGGGTATTGGAAGTGCTGAAGCCGGGGATAATGCCGATAAAAATACCGAATATTACCCCGATGACAATAATCCAGATATACATCAAATTAATGGTAAATCCCTGCAGGATGGCTTGCAAGTCGAACATTAAAACCACTCCCCTGGCACCGGCAGGAACCCACCCGGTAGGTGCATGTCCATAAACATCACAAATAGGATGTACATCACCAGGCCGGTAATTACACTCAGGCCTATAAATAACTTCTTGTCCGTTACTCCAAGTTTTCTCAGTGAAGCTATTAGAAATAAAAGGGAGGAAACTAGGTAACCTAAAACGGGCATCAAGGCCACATAAAGACAGGAGGTGATAAAAAGTATAACGCTTTTCCTATGGGGCATTCGCAGCGATGGACTGCTAAAAGCTCCTTCGGATTTTTTGACCAGGGAACCGATAAAGACCGCTGCAGCGCAAACAATCATCCCGGCAGTTAACACCGTAGGGTACGCCCTAGCTTCCCAGGGCGTACCCAAGACGGTTGAAATATAATAAACGGCAAACAACAAAGCCGATGCCGGGATAAAAAGTTCACCTAAATCGATGTGGGTTTTGTTCATACCAAAATATCTCATCCTCCTTCTACTTATTAGCCTTTAAGATATCCTGGTACTCCGCTGCCGTTTTGAGCACCTGCTGCAAATATTTCATTGTCTGCTCTTCGCCTATATATTTGGTATAAAGCTCTAAAGGTTGCCCTACCTTTTTTAGTGCTTCCTGGAACTTGGAGCTGCGGAAGGCTTCTTCGGCAGTTTTGGCAAGCAGTTGGTAACGGTCCGGGTATTTTTCCTTTAACGCTTTATGCACCACCCAGTTTCTGGTAGAAGCCACTTCCGGTACCTGGGTCCCCAGAACTTTATTTATCGGAGGACAATTATCTGAAAGGGATGGATACGGGTTTTCATCCTGGACCATAGCTAAAAACCTAACCGAATCCTTAATGCTTAGAGCTGCTGCCAGTTTGGTCATCAGAAAGTCAATCTCTCCATTGAGTAAAGCTACCCTAGCCTTGTTCCCTCCGCCGTAAGGCACAACGTTAATGTTGGCTCCCGTTTGTTTGCCGAGTATTATGCCAGCTACTGTGTCCAGGCTGCCCCACCGAGAAACGCCCATATTGAGCTTGCGTTTTTGGCCTTCTTCGATAAGCTCCTTGAGGCCGGGCCAGGGAGCGTCCTTGCGCACCAATATAACGGCCGGGTCCTTGCTCAAGGTATTCATAAAAATAAAGTCGTCTATTTTAAAACTATCGGGTTTTTGCAGGACATACATTACGCCTTCGGCTTCTATGTTGCCAAACAAAAGGGTATAGCCGTCTGCCGTTTTCTTAGCAAATAAAGAATAAGCTACCTCTCCGGCCGCCCCGGGGTAAAACGAATAGGAAAACGCTTTGGCTCCGAGCAACTCGGCCCACACCTGGCCGTGGGCCCTAGCCAGTTGATCGGTAGTGCCGCCCTCGCTGGTGGGAACGACTACCTCAATAGTCCCGGAAGGATACTTTTCGGCCTTACCAGAACAACCAGACATAAAGTTCGCGCCCAGCACGGCGAATCCAAATAAGACCGTTGAAACTTTTAAAAAATCCCTTCGCCCCATCATTTGGCCTGACTTTTGTTCAGCCATCCCCTAATCCTCCTTTTTTTGTTATAACGCGGTTATTTAAGTGCGCCCACAAGGCCGAAGAGGCCTCGCTTGCGCAACCCTCGCCGCATTAGCTCCAAGTCTATGACCTGGTCATCGTCTACGTCCAGGTTGACATCGGCGCTGAGGTTGGAAATAAACCATTTCTGGGAAGCGGCATCCTTGGCCTGGAAGATCAACTTCTCTAGATCGAAATTTCCGGCAATGCTCAGCAAAATGTCGTCTTTAATCCTATCAACGCCTTCGGTCAGGCCTTCGCCCTGGACAAGCACTTTCCAGGCGCCGACTTCAAAATAGCTCTCGATCTGTTTTAAAATATAGCCGGTACACCGCGTCCATTGCTCGTTGGCCTTTTGACCTGCCTCGGCGATGACCTTCAGGCCGGCATCCTGAGCCATTTTAATCAAGGTGAGCTTGTCTTTTAGCGACATGGACACTTGGGCGCTGGAAACTTCGACCGCCTCGGCGCCGAAAGCCTTAACCTCCTGGTAGAAACGTTCCGAAACTCCCTGCATAAAGGCAATTTCCGACAAGTCACCGGCGAAAAAGACTTCTACCTGATTTTGATGGTAGAGATCCACCTTCCTTTGCACAAATTCCGGGTTTTGAAGGCGGTAGGCGCCGATGCCAACTTTGGCCAGGTCGATAAATTCGCCAGCGGCTTCCAAGATATCGGCCTGTTTGCGCAGTCCCATGCCTCGGTCGGCCATAATGGTCAAACCCCTGGTGCGCGGCTTGGCCTGGCGCGGCATAATTTGGATAAAAGAAAAGGCTTTGTCGGCTAGAGATGCTGCGTTTTGCATAAGAAATCAACCGTCCTTTTTGTGATGTTTTGGACTAATCCTATATGCTCTATTCGCCAACGCCTCCTCTTATCCTTGAGAAATCAATTAACATTTTTAATTGAATGTGGATTTATTTAAAATTTCTTGGGATTAGGGGTGGGCTTTAAGTTAGGGGTAAAAATTATGTGACTCTGCAATCCTTGGGCCAAATGCCTGGAAGCTAAAAAACGCAGAAACTCTTCGATCAGGCTTGAGAGCACGGCCTGCTTGTTAACGCAGACCCACGCCTCTCTCTTAATGCGCAACCCCCCTACCTCGATAATTTTAAGCGTACCCGCCCTCAACTGGGCCTGGATGGCCCAGGGCGAAATAAAAGATACGCCCAGGCCGGACTCTACCGCTACTTTAAGCGCCTCGGTATTATTGAGTTCCATAATTACATTCAACTCGCGCAGGGCTATACCCTGGCGCCTGAAGGCTTCTTCAATAACCCTGCGGGCTAAAGATCCTTTTTCCCGCAAGATAAAAGGCTGATCCAAAAGGTCTTCAATCTTAACCCCATCAAGCCCTGCCAGAGGATGGCTGCTGGCCACTACCGGCACCATCTCGTATTCGATTAAACTCCGTACTTCTAAATCTTGATGCTCAATGGGCGCGCCCAGGATGCCTATGTCGATGCTCTTATTGATGAGCTTGCGAAATGTTTCCTGCAAGTGGCCGATTTGCAGGTCTACGTGAACCTGGGGGTGATTTTTGCGAAAAAGGGTAATAGCATAAGGCATAAGGTATACGCCTACCGTGCTCCCGGTACCTAAACTTATGTGGTTGGCACCTTCCGAGCGCTGGCGGGCAATATATTTTTTTAGTTGCTGTTCCAGATTTAGCATTTCTTTGCCGATTTGATAGACGTGGCGCCCTGCCTCTGTAAGTTGGATCTGGCGGTTGCTGCGGTATAACAGCTTGCACCCTAACTCTTTCTCCAGAGACTGGATACGAGAGCTCACGGTGGGCTGGGCAAGGTGAAGGCGCGCGGCAGCTTTTCGAAAGCCGCCTTCTTCGACTACGGCGATAAACGCCCGCAAGCAGTCGGTATCCCGCATTTAAAAACTCCTTTTATAAGCAAGGTTTTCTTACATACTAACTCACCTGATCCTCCTTAACAAGGCTTTGCTATTTCCCTTTCTTTTCCTTTTCCGCGCCGCCCCTTAGTTTATCCTTGTATTTTTCGGCCAGCTTAAGATTTTCTTGAATTACTTTCGCCGTCCAGGCCTCGTCCCGGTACTTCTGGTAAAATTCCACCGGTTCACCTGTTTTCTTAAGATTTTCTTTAAATTTGGGATCGTAATATGTTTCCTCGGCTTTGCCGGTCAGGAACTTATAACGCTCGGGGTGGTCTTCGCGGAACTTGCGGTGGACGACCCAGTGGCGATAGGAAGCGCTTTCGGGTATATCGGTACCGAGAACGTTATTCAATGTAGGGCAATCCTGCGAAAGCTGGGGGTATTCATTTGTGTTTTGCACAATAGCCAGGAAGCGTACCTGGTCCTTCATATCTTGAGCCGGCGTCAGTTTCGTGATTAAGAAATCGATCTCACCCTGCAAAAGGGCTAAGCGAGCTTTATTGCCGCCGCCGTAAGGGACTATATTGATCTGTGCCCCGGTTTTCTCGCCTATAAGTAGCCCTACAATGGTATCGGTACTTGCCCAGCGGGCCACGCCGACGTTTATCTTGCGCTTTTTACCCTCCTCGATAATCGCCTTTAAGTCCTTATAAGGGGATTCCTTGCGTACCAGGACTACAGCAGGGTCAACCGCCAAAGTACAGAAGAAAACCAGATCCTCAAATTTAAAAGATGGATTTTGCAGGACGTACATTACGGCATCGGTGGCAATGTTACCGGCCAATACGGTATAGCCATCGGCCGGCTTTTTCATAAACAGCTCATAGGCTACCTGGCCAGAGGCCCCGGGATAAAAAGAGAAAGTAAAATAGGTACCCATGGCTTTGCCCCAGACCTCGCCGTGGGCGCGGCCCAGGACATCAAAAGTTCCACCTTCGCTGCTGGGGATGAACATCTCGATAGGTTTTGCCGGGTAATTATCGGCTGTCTTTGTTTCCTTAGTCCCCTTTGCCTCGCCGCTGCTCCCCCCGCTTTTCCGAACGTCGCAACCGGCCAGGAAGGAAGTTAACAAAACGCCGGTTCCCGCCATGGTCGTATAACGTAAAAAATCGCGCCGGTTTAAAATCTTACTTTGCCTCTCCTCCATAAATTACATCCTCCTCATTTTTCTTGTTCTTCGGCAATTAATTTTGGGGCCAGGTTTGCAATGAGTTCGGCGGCGGCAGGAATGTTAAAGGCCCCGCAGATACAAGGCCGGGCCAACTCCCTGGCCGCCTCCTCTGCCGTCATTTTACCCCGCCCCACTTTGCGCGCCAGGCTTTCCACCAACCTGGGCGATATAAGGCCGTGGCCGCACATCATAACAATGTCCAAGACCTCCGGGCGGGGCAAAAGTTCTTTTTTGCCCCAGATCCCCAGGGATAAAATAATAGAATGGGGTTGCAGTCCAATTTCGCGGCAGATGGCAAAAACCTCTTCAATCAAGCCCGAAACCACGATCGACTGGCCAAAATCCCGCTCTTTTAGCTCCTGTAATACCCGGCGCACCGCCTCTTTATTAGTAAATACGGCTGCACTTAAACCCCCGGCATTTGTTACTCCGGACAGGATGTCTTCGATGGTTCTACCGCTGCCGGTAGAACCCAATCTGCCCTGCCCAATATTAACGGGCCCGTTTTTGGCTATGATCTTGATGATCTCCCTGGTTTTTTCAACGGTCTGCCGTTTAGTTTCTTCATCGACATCGTCCAAACCTTTAGTAGATTTGTTTTTAATAATGTAGTCTTTTTGGAGAAATTCCACGTCCCCCCGCCGGTGCAAAACGGTAGTCACTTCGCCTCTCCCTTTCTTGAAAAAAGTTTAGTCCGTAACGAGCGGCCGCCCCAGGCCGACATTAATCTTGGCATTGGGCCGAGGTTCTATCCCTAAAGATTTCAGGATGGGGACGGTGGGTATGGCGCCATCTGGCTCTACCCGCGAAAGGACGCCCACGGTAAAAACCGTATCTACCTCAGGTTCAAGGCGGCGCAGGACGGCAATCACCTCGGGGATTTTTTCTATTTTGGTCTTAAACTCGACACTGCAGGTCATCACCCTCTCCCCTAATATTTCCTTTTTCAATATCCCCCGCTCCCGGTCGGCCAGGAAAGGGATCAGCGGGCTTCTTTCCGTAACCATAAAACCCGCTGCGGCCATAGCCCGGAGCAACTTTTCTATATCCCGGAAGCTGGCCGAA
The DNA here is from genome assembly GCA_030445865.1 of Clostridia bacterium. Taxonomy (GTDB): domain Bacteria; phylum Bacillota; class DSM-521; order Neomoorellales; family Neomoorellaceae; genus JASUSV01. Next base: position 6,460 of record JASUSV010000041.1, on the reverse strand, counting down.
GTCCCCGGCCTTCCCACCTCCACCACAAAACCCACATCGCCGCGTTTATAGTAGCCGGTGCGGTCGTTATTTTTAACTTCATCTACGCCCCTGCCCGATCCAAGAGAGCGAAGATGGGGGATACGGGTAGAATTATCGCTGAACCACTGCCGGATCGAACGCGGCCAGGCCAACTCCGGGCGCTCGATAGCTTCCGCCGGGCAGTTGGCGCTACGGTAACACGTACCGCACTCAACACAGGGATCGGGGTCGATCCAGGCAACGCTACCGCGCATTTTTATAGCTCCTAACGGGCAATAATCCAGACAATTTTCACAGCCTATGCATTTATCCGGGTTAATTTGCATTTTTTCTGCCTCCTGTTACACCTTCGCGAAGGGCCTGAAAGTTCCGTTTGTTAAAGCTTGATATAAAACTTCTGGATAAACTTTTTCAATCCTGGACTGAGTGATTATATTTGTCTATCAATCACACCCTATAATCAATTATTTCTTTCAATGGCCGATCACGCTATTCCAAGCAAATAAAAAAGCCCCCACAAGGAGGGCATTCTTTCTCTAGATATTTTTTAGAGAGATTAAATTAAAAAATTAGATGCCTTCACCGCCGCTACCAGGCCAAAGCAGCCGGTAAGCATCATGTCGCCGTAAGGGGCGGCCCAGTAAAAACCCTGGCCAGCCGTAAGATGCCGCCTGGGGCCGGTAACGCTGATAAACTTATAACCGCCCCCCGGTTCAAAATCGGGATGGATGTAGCACCCGTGGCCGCCGTCGTTAAAGACTTCTTCTTGGGTGAGCTCATGGTTGCGCAGCCTGAAAATTAAATCCCGCAATTTCTCCGCCGTCAAAAGGCCGGTATGGTGCTCAAACAAACCCCAGATGCGGCTGCCCTGGAGCAATATCCCGATCGTGTGCTGGTTACCGCAATTAACGATAATTATTCCTTCCTCGCTACGGGCCGCTACTTCGGCATCTTCCAGAGCTCCCCAAAGGGCCGCCGCGCCGGTATCCATGAGCAGCGCCCCCGGCGCCTGCTCCTTAACGGCCCGCATGCGGGTGAGATGGGCAGGCGGGTCTTTATAGAGGAGCCCGTCTAATTTGCCGCCGTTTTCCACCAGCCTGCGCCACTGTTCAAAGCGAAAATAGCGATTGCTTACTCCCGGCGGCGCCTCGCCGTGGTCCAGCACGGCAATGGCAACTTCTTTTGGGAGTTCAACACCGTAAGGTGCCAGCGCCTGCTGTAAAGTCCCCAGGTCTACATCGCCCGTGCGAACCGTAACCGCGCCCGGCGGAGCCGCTTCGCAGATCTCCACGCCCAGGGCGCGGACGCGGTTGAGGTCGTCATAAACGGTTTTGGCCGCCGTCGGAGTGGCAAAAACCGGCAGCCCGGCTGCCAGGTGCCGGCGGATGGCGCTGACACACGCGCCACCGCCCATCAGCGGACCTGTTAAGAAAACGGCCCGGCCCTGAGCAGTAGCATCCGCAATTTGCCGGGAAACCATAACCGTCGGAGACGGCAAAATAAGCTGTACGCAGTTCTCCAGCGGTTGTTCGGGATCGTAAAGCAGAATATCCTGGGTGCCACCGCCGATATCTATAGCCAGAAGCCTTGAATCGGATACCACCTTATATCCCGCTCTCAGTAGGGCAAGGGGATAGAGATACCCTACCCCTTACCCAACGGCCTTAAAGCCGGTTTCTAAAAGGCATTAAATTCAACTTTTGTTTCCTTCCTTAGACGAACCGCCTGTGCTTTGACTGCTCTCCACCAACTCGCCTTTCTTGGTCTCTTCTTTAAACTCGCGAATGGTCTTACCAAGGCTCCTACCAACCTCCGGCAGTTTACCCGGTCCAAAAATAATTAAAGCGATAGCCAAAATCAAGATCCATTCCCAGGGTCCAGGGATAAAACCAAAAGTCGTTATCGCGGTCAGTCCCGGCAAAGCTAACACCCCTTTCACGCCCAGCATATCATAAATGCCGAGGGCTGACAATCACAAAAATTAATATACCAGGCGGCGGCGCATGAGGATTAATGGGGGGTAAAAGAATATGGCGCTGAAAACAAGCAGCCAGAGGGCGTGACCCAATAAGTTCCAGTTTACCTGACCTAAAACAAGGGCGCGGGTCAGTTCTACTACGTGATAGAGGGGCAGGAAGAAGGCTATCTTCTGGACTACAGCCGGCAGGGAATCCAGGGGGAAAAAGATGCCGGAAAACAAAAACATAGGTGTGATTATTAAAGTAAAAAAGTAGCTGAAGGTATCGATTTTAGGCACTAAGCCCGTCCAGATCATTCCCAGCTCGGCAAAAGGGAGGCCGCAGAGGATCATGACAAAAGGTATTAACAAAGCCCAGGGCGAACGAACCAGCCCCAAAATACTTATTACCAGCAAAATTATCGAACCGTAAAACACACTTTTAAAGACCCCAAATACCATTTCCCCCGCCACTACTTCATCCACGCTGAGCGGTGTGGCAATGATGGCATGGTAGGTTTTTTGAAAGCGCATGCGTACGAAGCTATCGTAAGTACACTCCGAGGCGGCCGCCCACATAGCCGAAGAGGCGATGAGGCCGGGGGCCAGAAATTCCAGGTAGCTCATACCTTTTATTGAAGGTATATAATAGCCCAGGCCGTAACCCATGGCTGCCAGGTAGAAGAGGGGCTCTAAAAAGTTAAACATGATATTCGTTAGCCAAGTTTTACGAAAAACCACAAAATCACGCCAAAAAACTTTAAAAAGGCGATAAGAAAGGGCGATTTTCACTCCCTTAATCCCCTTCCCGTTAACTTCAAAAACACGTCTTCCAGGGTAGCCGGCCGGCGACGGTAGTACGAAAAATTATACCCTGATCTTTTAAGGTTTTCCCATAGCTGGTCCAAATTGCCCCCGTAGAGAAAAAGGGTCTCGCCAATTACTTGATGTCCGTTCAAATTGCCGTCAAGGAAAGCAAGTACTTCCTCGCAATTATCCCCATCAAGCCCTAACTCCAGGACTTCCCGGCCCACCTCATGCTGCACCAGTTGTTCGGGGCTCCCTTCCTCCAGGATACGCCCGCGATCCATAATTACCAGGCGGTCGCAAAGCCGGGCCGCCTCCTCCATATAGTGGGTAGTCAAAATCAGGGTTACGCCCCCCGCTTTAAGCTGCCTTAACTTTTGCCAGATAAGCTGCCTAGCCTCGGGGTCAAGGCCGGTAGTAGGTTCGTCTAAAATAAGCAGTCTGGGCCTGTTGATCAAGGCCCGCGCTATGGTGAGGCGGCGTTTCATGCCTCCGGAAAGATGCTCCACTTCGGTGGAAGCCTTGTCGCTTAATTCTACAAAGGCGAGCAGCTCCTCGGCCCTGGTAATAGCTTCGCCGCGCGGCAGGTCAAAATAACTGGCGTAGAGGAGTAAGTTTTCCCTTACCGTTAGTTCGGGATCTAGGTTGTCCTCCTGGGGCACTACGCCAATCTGGGCTTTAATAGCCCGGGGGTGCTGCCTTACGTCTAACCCAAGCACTTGCAGTTCGCCGGAGGTTGCTGGCGTAAAACAGCAGATCATTTTAACCGTCGTCGTTTTACCGGCCCCGTTTGGTCCTAGAAAGCCGAAGCATTCCTGCTGCCGGACCGTAAAACTAATGCCGTCCACGGCCACTAGTTCGTTATAGCGTTTGACCAGGTCGCGCGCTAGAACTACCGGGAGCATACCGCAACTCCTTTAAAAAGCGATATAAAAGCCCCTGCCATTTGCCGGGGCTTATAAGAGGGCTTATATCTAATATAATAATTTTTATCTTTAGTTATCGCAAGTACCTGACCATGACCAACCTTTAACCTTGCCGGCTTAGCGACCTTACCCTGGGTGATTTTTCCATATAAATCAGTCCCAACATGGAACAAAGCTTTAAAGCCAGGCGTACCGGCCACAAGCTGAGGCGTTTTTTCAACTCCTGCCGCTCGCGCTGTAGTTCGGCCACGGCCCGCTCCAGGTCTTCGTTGGCGATAAGCGCCGTCTGCAATTTATATTCTTGCTCCCGCAGCTGCTGCTTGAGGCGCGACTGCTCCGACTGGGAGTCGCTTACCGTCTTATTTAAAGTACCCTGGAGTTGCATCAAACGGGTTTCCAGGTGACCTACCCTCTTTTTCAGGCTGTCCCGCTCGACGCGCAAATTTACCAGTTGCTCTTCTACCTGAGTCAATTCCTGGCGCAATTCTTCTTTGCGCTTGTGCAAATTTTCCAGATCACGCAACAGGTTCTGGTTTTCCCTCTTTAAATCTTCGTTGTCCTGCCGCAGGCGTTCGAGCTCGCTCGCTTCTTTAGCGGCCTCCTTACTCCGCCCGCCGCTGATGAGGCTAAACTCCCTGTTGGGCGAAGATTTCTGGTCTTCGTTAGAAAGGATCAGCGTTGCTACTTCGGCACCGGCTGCGATTTCCTGCCAGGCCGGCGCTACCGGAATTTTTTCTGCCGGGGGCTTATCCTGGGGTTTGAGCGGGAATAATTTATCCCAGAAATCATCGCCGCCGGGTTTTCCTCCGGAATCGGGTCCTGGCGGCGCGGCAGCAAGTGCCGCCTCAGACGTTGCCGTTTTATTGGCTTCTTTAATTTCCGGGAGCGGCTCTTCGTAGGCCCAGTGGATTAGGCCCCAGCGCCCATCTTTCAGGCGTAAAAAACGGCCATCGGTTACCAGTTTATGTTCTGAGGGCACCTCCTCCTTTTTTGCCTCCCGCAATTCGGTGTTAATTTCGGCCAGGCGCAAAGCCATGCCGCGTGTCTGTAAAACCCGGTAAGCGCCGTCATTTTCTTTAAAACCGTCCAGGCGAAGCGACCATAGATCCTTTCCTTCGCTCCGGAAACAGGGGTTTTTGGTTAGACAGCGCATGACGTTTTTCTCCATTTTGGCCAAGGCCTGCCCCTTTAGGATGGTCCGGGAGGCCTCGTCGACCAGTTCATTGTAGCTTTGGGGCGAATATTCAAAAAGGCGCTGTTTAAGCAAATCCGTCAGGGAATCCAGTTTGCCAATCACGGTAATTTTGGCTATCTTAGGAACCGGCAATTTGGACTTCTTAGTCATTTCTGTCACCTCTTCCTGGATTATTGGTTTACCATATAATACCAGGAATGGTTTGACATCAAGGCCCAAATTTCCTTCGGGAAAAAACAAATGTTATGTCAAAATATGGAAATCTTTTCGTTATTCTTTGCGCAATATCAAGATATTTTGATGGGTTATGTTAGGTACAAAAACCGAATAAACGGCATAGGGCTTGAGTCGGCGGCGCGTAGCTTTATTGGACCAGATTTTAACGCCTTTAAGTTTGAACCCAACCTCCCGCATACAGTTGGCCAGGATATAACCCAAGGGCAAATATTCGCCCTGCCGGTACCTATCGCCTACCATCATCACCAGGTAGCGGCCGGGTTTTAAAACGCGATGCAATTCCCTGCCCACGGAAGCCATACCGGTTAAAAAGGCGGCCAGGTCTGGGGCATTGCCGAGATCTGCCCAGGGATCCGGTACCTGCCCCTGCATATTGAAGTTAGTTTCATCGGCAAAGCCTGTGGCGCCATGGTCGCAGCCGTAGGGCGGGTCGGTAATTATCGCATCCACGGAAGCCGGCGGCAATTCTTTTAACAACTTCAAACAATCACCCTGGTACATGGGGGCGGAAATCCGGCGGTAGGCTTGGCCTGCAATTTCTTTTAAAGGGCGGATTTGCCCTTCACAAATAGCAAAATTGCGGCAGATAGTGGCGTATATTTCCACCCAGCGGGGGTTGATCTCGAAACCAAGGGCCTGCCGTTCTTCTAACTCCGCACCCAGCAAGGTACCGCCCACGCCGGCAAAAGGGTCTAGGACCATCTCCCCTTTTTTAGTAAAGAAACGCACAATTTCGGCCATTACCTCCGGCGGCTTCATGGCCCCATGCTGCTTCCGCAGGGGGTGGGTGGCATCCACAGGATAAGCGGTAATGTATAAAGTATCGGTCCAGTAAAGCCATTCCCGGCCGCTTAAATCATTCAGGCGATTTTCCGGTTTCTTCCCCATCCCCTTGCTCCCTTTCTACCTGTAAAATAAGCAGAGCTTGACAGGCCAGTTTGGCCGGTACCAGCACGCGCACCTGACCCAGCGGTCCCGCATTCAGGCTGTAGAGCCTACCAATAGCTTCGCCTTCCAGCCGTACGGGTATGCCGGCGGAGGTTAATAAACTTCGTAGGAAGTCCGCCTCCAGTCTCCCTACTTCCCTTATAACAACCCAGGCCATATCCCTTTCTCCTCTTTACCCTACCGATGCTTCCGAAACATTCTCCGTGCCGGGGCGCTGGCGACGGCTCCGGATGGGCTCGCCAGCGAGCCGTAGGCTCCCCCTCGCCCTCCGGCGGGGTTCCCGGCCGGATTTAAGCATCCTGCCTCAATGGCCGGCCTCGGGCCTCCATGCCCTCGGCCCCGCCTCCGGGCTCGGTCTCGCCAACGGCT
>JASUSV010000006.1 GCA_030445865.1 Clostridia bacterium | reverse complement strand
GATTTTCTAATACCACCTCCAGAATTTCCAAGGCTTAAAGGGTACACAAAGGGTAAAAAATCCGCTAAAACCAGGGCCGGGGTGCGGAAGTTGGGCTAAATAAGCCGCAGGGTGTCCTGTCTGCCACGGAAGATAGATACGCGAAAGTAGTAATTGACCTGCTCCCTCCCCAGTATCGCGCCTTTCATCCGTTTCCCGTAGGGCGGTTAGACAAAGATGCAGAGGGATTGCTTTTACTTACCAATGACGGCAAGCTGGCTCATCAGCTCTTGTCACCCAAAAAACATGTGCCCAAAACGTATTATGCTGTGGTATGCGGCATGGTTACAGAAACAGATGTGGAGGCGTTTCGTCAGGGGGTAATCTTAGATGACGGCTACCGTACCATGCCTGGCGAGTTGAAGATCCTTCGTTCCGGACCGGAATCGGAGATTGAACTTACCATTTATGAAGGGAAATATCACCAGGTAAAGCGCATGTTTGCGGCTACAGGCAAGAAAGTAACCTATCTCAAGCGGATTGCCGTGGGGCCTTTAATGCTGGATAAACAATTAAAGCCGGGCGAGTGTCGTGAATTGACGGAAGAAGAAATCAGCAGGCTGCTTTTTTCTTGTCAACCGTCATAGAAATTCCTGGTTCAAAAAACCCGACTGTTTTGAAATCCCAGTTAGGCCGGCCCCCAGACCAGGCTTTCGCCTCCTTCCGGATACTTGATTTGCCCCCCGAGGGGCAGGGCGACAGGGGACCTCGGCCCGGGAGTCTCACCCGGACGGGAGTACTGCACCGGAAGGGCACAACCGGCACGGACCGCTTAACAGCGGGGAAGCAAAAGCTCCCGCCAAATTGTGTTCACCTCCCGGCGGAGGGTTAACCCCGCCTCCCGCGTCCTGTTAGGACCGCCTACCGGTTTGTCCGACACCGGCTAAACGGGGTCACCGCAGGGCCAGTTCCCTGAAGTCGTGCCAGACGGAGTAATACGCCTCCTGCTGCTCCAAAGTAAGCCCGTTGTGCACCGCCATCTTCCGCTCCAGCCGCCTCATGGCCCCGACCCTGCGGGTCATCCCTTCTCCTTCCCTCGGCTTATCAGGATTGACCTTTTGGGCCAGGTTCTCCTTAATCTGGGCTACAAGTCGCTTGAGTTCCCGCGTAACACGCTCCCTAAAACCCATTGCCCGGCGGCCTATAACCAGCGCCGCCGTGCAGTGCACCGGAACCGCATAACGCCTCATGTACTTCCAGTACCCGATGGTGGAGGTGTGCCGGGCGGGCATAAGTCTAAAAGGCACCCCTTCCTTAACTGCCCTCCGGCACACGGCTTCTACCATCCTGGCAAAGGGAAAGTTGGAGGCCATGCGGTTAAACTTTTGGTTGGTATCCAGCCGGTCCTTGCCGAAGTCCAGATCCTCCAGGACTATGGGTTTGTCCAGGAAGAGAGCCACGTCAACGACTACTTTGGCCAGGACGCCTATCAGGTAGTCCCGCCGGAAACCTGAAGCGTAGGCCAGGTCGGGTATCCTGATGTAAAGAAAGCCATTGGGATAGGTGATGACCTGAAATTCCCCTTTGTACTTCCCCAGGTTGCTTGGATAAGGAATGCTGAAACCTTCCGGCCAGGGCTCCGGCTGACCTGTGGCGCCGACATTGCACAGGGCCACGCCATCAGGGTTTGTGTCCAGAGCAAGACACCCCTTCGCAAAGTCTGGCTCCGGCACCTCACCCAAATCAAACGTCAGGTGGGCCAAGTAGCGGCCCTCCGGAGTGCGTACCAACTCCACCGTGTAGGGTAATTTCATAGCCAACCATATCCGCACCAGGTCCCGGTGCTTCTCCGGCAGCCAGAGCTTGCCTTCTACCTTCGGGGCACGGCTCATCCTCGGGCGGTTGAGTTTATCTTCGCCCACCTGCTCCGAAAGGTGGGAGACGGTCACCGCCATCCGGAACTCCCCGTCCCGGAAGGACACCTTCATGTTTGGGTTGCCGCCTTTGGTTTCGTCTCCCCGGGCGTAAAGCCGGTTTTTGCGGGCGTGCCGCCACTCCTCCCGCGTGGCCCGGCCTTTGCAGACCCTCCTCCAGAGCTTCCTGCCGCCGAAGACCACCATCGGTATGGTACCGTTCTCCAAATGGGCCCTGAGTTCGGCCAGCTTCTTCTCCAGGGAAGCCACGCGAAGGGTGCGGCCCTTGACTACCAGGCGCAACTTCTCCAGCATGACAGAGGCGGCGCCCTTCTTTTCGGCCTTCGCCAGCTTACTGGCGGCCAGGCCGAGCTTCTTCCTGGCGCGGCCTAATTTCTTTCCCATTTCCTCTATTTCCAGCGTTAAAAGCTCCCTCTGGGAGTCCAGCAGGGCCTGTGCCTTCAACCGTGCGTCGTCCACGTACCGGGAGTTCAGCCCGAAAAGCTCCTGGCCGGCTTTCTTGATTTCGTCACGGGAAAACCCCTCTAACAGCCGGTTGAAGGCCCACCGCTGGCAGGCGCAGAACAACCGCATCTCCGTGGCCAGCGGGTCCTCCTCTCCCCGGCCCCACCTCGCTGACCGAAAGGCAGGATAGCTTTCCGGAAAGAACTCCCCGCACACCGTCACGCTAAACTTTTCCTTCTTGTGCTCCTTCGGCACCCCTGATCAGCTCCCGGAAACCCTGCCGGATTTTCCTACTACCCCTGGCGCCATATAGCCTGGCCGAAAAAGAAGTGACTATAGCCAGCAAATCTTGAGCCAGTTCTGTATGTGCGTCTTCAGGCTCTTTTTGCGAAGTAATTTCTATCTCAACACCGCAGTGCTTCAAGTGACGCTCTAAATAGGCGTACCCGAAGCGGGCCAGCCGGTCGGGATACTCTATAAGCAGTTTTTTAAACTCGCCCCGTTCGGCTGCTTTCAACACCCGCTCCAAACCCCGGCGGTTCTGGTTTAAACCCGAAGCTACATCAGAATGCTCGGCCACCACATGGTAGCCCTTCTCCCGTGCGTAGGCCCGCAACCTCTCCAGCTGCCGCTCCAAATTTCCCGCATCGGCCTGCTTCTTTGTGGATACCCGGGCGTAAAGGACAACCGCGTCCGGCTCTGCCTTTATCCCCCCTGTGCCCAGAATGCGGTTGATCTCCGCTACCGGGTACCTCCGGTGGCCGCTGGGAAGCCGCACGGGCTTAATTAACCCCTGCTTCTCCCACGCCTTGAGACGGTTCGGGTGTACGCCTAAACGCTTTGCTGCTTCTCCAATGGATAAGAGTTCCATACTTCTATGGTAGCAAAACTGTATGATTCAGTCAATTATAGTGCGTTTATTCGTAGCTATTGCAAACCTCCCAATAGCCCGTTGGAATTTCGGGGCGCACGGCGCTAGCCCTTTTCCTGTGCCACCGGTTTTACCGTGTAGAAATTAAGGGCCAGGGACATAAATAGATACAGCGGTGGTGTTCGAAGCCAGGAGGGAATACCTGGTGGCGGCAGCACGCCTGCTGCAGGGGTTACGCCCCGCAGGTTTCTCATGTCATCGGAAAGCCGCCTACAAAATCGCAGGTCTTACGCCTTCTTCGTGAGCTATATCGGCCGCGTCGCCACGACCAGGCCCGGTCCATAGGCGTTTACTACTGTCGTAGGTACGTGCTTACTTTAAAGCACCTATTTTCATGGTTCATGGAGGGGCGCCAGCCTCCATAGATGGCTGCTCCTCAATTGCCCGCAGGCTGCGTCGATATCGGTCCCCAATTCTCTTCTCACGGTTGTCTCAATGCCGCTGGCAATTAAAATGTTTTTAAAGCTCTCAATCCTATCCCTACTTGCTTTTACATAATTTCTTCCGCTAATTTTATTAACGGGTATTAAATTAATATGGCAGAGCATTCCTTTTAATTTTTGGGCGAGTTCTGCAGCATGTCTATCGGCATCGTTCACACCATCGATTAAGGCGTATTCAAAGGTTATCCTTCTATTGGTTTTACTAATATAATACCTGCAGGCATCAAGGAGCTCTTCCAGGCCGTACTTCCTGGCCACAGGCATTATCTGTCTCCTTATACGGTCGTTAGGGGCATGCAGGGATACGGCCAGGGTTATCTGGAGATTTAAATCGGCGAGTCTCTTAATTTCAGGAACCAGGCCGCAGGTTGAAAGGGTTATACGCCTCATGCCTAAATTTACCCCTGCAGGGTGGTTGACAATCCTTAAAAATTTAAGCACATTTTCAAAGTTGTCTAGGGGTTCCCCTATTCCCATAAGAACAACATGGTTAATTTTACAGTTTACATCCCTCTGTACCTTTAAAAGCTGTCCCAGCATTTCGCCGGCAGTGAGATCTCTTTTTTTGCCCCCGATGGTAGAGGCACAAAACCTGCAACCGAAATTGCAGCCTACCTGGGTGGATATACATAAGGAATTACCGTAAGCATATCTCATCAACACGCATTCGATTAGGTTTCCATCTTTAAGGGCCATGAGATATTTGACGGTGCCGTCCGACTTAGATCGCTGTTTGGCGGCCACTTCCATATTGTTTAGGTAGCCGTCTTTTTTTAGTTTCTCCCTCAAGGCATGAGGCAGATCGGTCATTTCCTCAAAGGTTTCTGCCCCCTTATGTATCCAGCTAAAAATTTGCCTTGCCCGGAATTCTTTTTCCCCTACAGCGGTTACATAGTCTTTCAGTTCATCTAACGAAAGGCTCCGGAAATCAAGCATAATATCACCGCTAGAATCATTGCCTTTTGCACGCAAAAATATGGGTCAATACGTATTATACATTTTTGTTGGCAACCCCATATGAATTTTTGTGGTTCATCTCCCGGGAAAAATTGCTTTTTCCGGGAGCAATAACGCTAAAAATTATTCTAAAAGGTGCATATGAACCCATCTTAGATGCCAAATTAATAATGGGTGTTAAACTTAAGGAGGTGAAAAAGTTGTTTGAACGGGATATTCAGCAATGCATTGACCGTTGCACTAAAGCGGCCCAAATGATTCGCAGTATTGCCAATAACATGGTAGATCATAGAGCGCGTTTTGCCTTGGCCGAAGCAGACCGGCATATTGAAATGTGCATTCACGGTTGCTTGGATGCAAAAGAAATAGCTAAATCTTAAAGAAAGAGGTGAGAAAAATGGACCAAAAAATGCAAATCCAACAATGTATTCAGGACTGCCAACAGGTGATAAATCAGCTACAATCCATTTCCAACCAGGTTCAAGATCAGGGATTAAAGGCGACCCTCAAAGAATCGGCACATCACCTGGAGATGTGCGTGAATGAGTGTAAGTTCGCCTCCACGCAAGCGCCTTAGAATACCTTAAGGATCATCCCTGGTGAAGGAGGTTGCCAGGGATGATTTTTAAGGGAAGGACATATTACCCCTTAAGGAGGTAACCGAGCGTGACCAGGATAATCGGCATTATACCCAATATGGAACAGGTAGGCGGTTTAATCGACAGCCTCAGGAACGCCGGTTTCGACCGCAAAGATATAGTGGTCTCCGACTTTGCCAAGTCGTATACCGCGCGACAAAATCCAGAAGAAATAGCCTATCTAAAAACGGAGCGCGACGGTCTCTGGGAAAGCGAATCCTTTGCCGATTTTCTGGCAGGCTTGGCTTCTCAAGGGGTGGTGGTGGCGGTAGAAGCGCCGCGTCATGAGGCCGCCCGCATCCGGGAAATCCTGGAGCAAAACGGCGCCGCCAGGATTATTCAAGATTAAGCCATGGGCGGCAGCCTCACGGTCCTTATCGGCCCGCCGGCAGCCGGCAAATCCACCTGGCGGCAAAATTTTAAAGGCGAGGTAATCAGCACGGACGCCATCCGCCGCGAAAAATTCGGCGTCCAGTACGATCCCAGAATCGAACCGGCTGTATGGCGCCTGGCTTATGTCAAGTTAAGACAAGCCCTGGCCGAAGGTAAAGATGTATGTTTTGATGCCACCAACACCACCCGCGCGCGCCGCCAGCCCTTGATCCGCCTGGCCAAAGAGTACGGGGCTACTGTGCGGGCGGTAGTTTTTCTCCACGACCTGGAGCTCTTGCTCCGGCGCAACGCCGCCAGGCCGCCGGGAAAGAGAGTACCGGATGAAGTTATTTTAACCAAATACGAGGAATTCCAAATGCCCACCTACGAAGAAGGGTTTGACAGTATAGAGGTAATCGAAGGAACTTGACTGCAGGTTAAGGCCTGCGGTTTAATTTTTTTGTTCCTAGTTTCACAAGTTGCGGCATAATTTTTCTTACATTGACAAAAATCCATCCAGGGTGTAGCATTAAATTACAAGGTTTTTTGAAATTTGTGCCATTACGTTCAAAATCAGGGGTGGGGCTTATGTCCTGGAAAAAGGTATTAATCGTGGGGATAGTTTTGTCCCTGTTGGTAGCGCTGGCGAACTGGCTCCTTTTCCGTTCTCCCGTGCTTTTATCTTTAAGCGTCGCCCTTCCCCTTAACTGCCTGGTTTTGCTGCTGGCCTGGCGGCTGGTGCCCGCCTGCCCCACGCCTCCGGAGCAAGAGGAGGAAGAAGAAGATCCGCCGGATATCGGCTTTAACCCTACCTTGCAGATTGCCCATGCAACCCTGCCTTATATGCGCCTGGGGTTAAACGAAGCTACGGCGGCCAAAACGGCAGAAATAATTCAAAACATAACTCAGTTGCCGGCAGTGGCCATTACCGACCGGGAAAGGGTACTGGCCTTCCTGGGTGCGGGGTGCGAATACCACCACCCGGGGGACCGTATTTTGACTGAGGCTACCAAAGAGGTTATTGCCACCGGCCGCTACAAAGTGGTGCACAGTACCAGGGGTTTAAATTGCCCTCGCTATGGCCACTGCGACTGCCCCCTGGCTGCCGCCGTAATCGTGCCTTTAATGTGCCGGGAGGAAGTGGTGGGCACTTTAAAACTCTACCAGACCAAGGACGGCGTTCTCCCGCCCCACGTGGTGCATTTGGCCATAGGTCTGGCGGAACTCCTGAGCATGCAGATGGAACTGGCCGAGCTCGATCGCCAGCGCCAGCTACTGGTAGAAGCCCGGCTGGAAGCTTTAAATGCCCAGATAAACCCACACTTTTTCTTTAATACTTTAAATACCATAATTAGCTTCAGCCGCACCAATCCCGAAAGAGCCCGGCGCCTTTTAATCCGCCTGGCCGACCTCTTCCGGCAGACTTTAAAGAGGCAGAGCAGCTTTACGACTTTACGCGAGGAACTGGAATTCGTCCGCACCTACCTCACGCTGGAAAAAGCTCGTTTTGGCAATAAGTTCCGTTACATTCAGGATGTCCCCCCCGATCTACTCGATTATCATCTGCCTGTGCTAAGTATCCAGCCCCTGGTGGAAAATGCCATTAACCACGGTCTTATTCCCAAGGAGGGGACGGGTACGGTTAAAGTTGCGGCCAGGCTTGTCGGCCGCGAGTTAATCTTGCGGGTCAGCGACGACGGGGTCGGCATCCCGCCGGAAAGGCTCACCCGGGTTTTGGAACCGGGTTGCGGCTCCGGCAACGGCGTAGGTCTGAGCAATGTTAATTTGCGTTTCCAGAGCCTTTACGGCCAGAGTTACGGCCTGCAGCTAACCAGCCAGCCCGGCGGCGGTACTACTGTGACCCTGCGTGTGCCGGTAATCAATCTGCCGCAGCAAATGCAGTCCCTGAATAAGGAGGTGGCCGGCTCATGAAACTTAAAGCCCTTATAGTCGATGATGAATATCCGGCCCGCCAGGAGCTGCGCTTTATGCTCCAACCGTTTAAGGAGGTAGAAGTCGTGGGCGAGGCGACTAACGCCAAAGAAGCGTTGAGCCTCATCAATGCCCTGGACTACTCCCTTCTTTTTCTGGATATCAATATGCCCGGCATGAACGGCCTGGAATTAAGCGCAGCCCTTCAGCAGCGCCCCAACCCTCCCTATGTTATTTTTGTTACAGCTTACGAGGAATATGCCCTTAAAGCCTTTGAGGTTAATGCTGTGGATTACCTGCTGAAACCTTTTGATGAGAAACGCCTGCGTCAGGCGCTGAATAAGGTTATGCGCCTGGTCGAACAAGGGAAAAAGCCGCCGGTCGAAGTCCAATCCAAACCCCGGGGCAACGATAGCCATTTAAACCGTATCCCGGTTGAAAAAGACGGCAAGACCATTCTTTTAGATCAAAACGACCTTTATTATGCCTGCACTCAAGACGACGGCGTCTACCTCAAGACTTTTCAGGAATCTTATATGACGCGATTTACCTTAAAGGAGCTGGAGGTACGCCTTGATATGCGTACCTTTTTCCGCGCCCACCGCTGCTACATCGTCAATCTCACCAAGGTAAAAGAAATAGTGCCCTTCTTTAACGGTACCTATACGTTAATCTTGTCTGATAAACAACACAGCGAGGTGCCGGTCAGCCGCAGCCAGGCCAAGAAGTTAAAAGCCCTGTTGGGAATATAACCGAAATAGGCGGTAACCGAAAAGCCCCTGGCTTCAACAATTGCCAGGGGCTTAAAATTAACCGGGCTTTTATCCCTCTTCAGCAGCGTAAGCCTGGCGTAGCTTATTTACAGCCGCCGGGTCCGCCAGGGTGGTAACATCCCCCAGTGCCCGACCTTCGGCAATATCGCGCAGGAGGCGGCGCATAATTTTGCCGCTGCGGGTTTTGGGTAGCTCGGCGGTAAAGAAAACTTCTTCCGGCCGGGCCAGCGCCCCGATCTTTTTGACTACGTGGGCCTTAAGTTCGTTGGCCAGTTCGGGCGTGGGCTCGATGCCGTCCTTAATGGTTACAAAGGCTACGATGGCCTCGCCTTTGATGGCGTGGCTCCGGCTGATTACGGCGGCTTCGGCCACGGCCTGGTGATCAACCAGGGCGCTCTCGACTTCCATGGTGCCTATGCGGTGCCCGGAGACGTTGATCACATCGTCTACCCTCCCCAGCACCCAGATGTAGCCGTCGGCATCTTTGCGGGCGCCGTCACCGGTGAAATAGCAGCCGGGTATGCGCTGCCAGTATTGCCGGCTGTAGCGTTCCGGGTCGCCGTAGATGGTGCGCATCATGGCCGGCCAGGGCTGCTTAATGACCAGATACCCGCCTTTGCCCGGCGGTACCGGCCGGCCGTAATCATCAACTACGTCAGCTACAATACCCGGCAGGGGCCGCGTGGCCGAACCCGGCTTTAAGGGGGTTAAACCCGGGAGGGGGCTGATAAGGATCATCCCTGTCTCCGTCTGCCACCAGGTGTCCACGATAGGGCAGCGCTGGCGGCCGATGTGGTTGTAGTACCACACCCAGGCCTCGGGGTTGATGGGCTCGCCTACCGTGCCCAGGAGCCTTAAAGAGGAAAGATCGTGCCTGGCGGGGTGAGCGGGTCCGGAGCGCATAAAGCTGCGGATGGCCGTCGGAGCGGTGTAAAAAATGGTGACGCCGTATTTGGCGATGATCTGCCAGAAACGGTCCGGTCTGGGGTACTCGGGGCTGCCCTCGTAGATCAGGACGGTGGCGCCGTTGGCCAGGGGGCCGTAGACGACATAGCTATGGCCCGTAATCCAACCGATGTCGGCCGTGCACCAGTATACGTCCTCGTCTTTAAGGTCAAAGACCATGTGGGCGGTGGTGGCCGTACCTACAAGATAACCTCCGGTAGTATGCACCACGCCCTTGGGCTTTCCGGTAGTGCCGCTGGTATGCAGGATAAAGAGGGGGTCTTCGGCTTCCATCTCTTCCGGCGGGCTATATGGGGGCGCCAGGGCCATTAGTTCATGCCACCACAGGTCGCGCCCCTGCCGGAAGTTGATCTTCTGGCCCGTGCGCTTGGCAACGATTACTTTTTCCACTCCCGGCGCCTGCTCTAGAGCCAGGTCGGCATTTTCCTTCAAGGGCACGATATTGCCCTTGCGGTAGCCGCCGTCGGCAGTAATCAGAATTTTAGTGCCGATGTCGTTCATGCGGTCGCGCAGGGCTTCCGCGCTGAAGCCGCCAAAAACCACGTTGTGTACGGCGCCGATGCGGGCGCAGGCCAGCATGGCGATGGGCAACTCCGGGATCATAGGCAGGTAAAGGGTCACCCGGTCCCCGCGCTTTACGCCCAGGTGGCGCAGGACGGCGGCGAATTTATTTACTTCCCGGTAGAGATCGCGGTAAGTGAGCACGCAGGAATCCCCTGGCTCTCCTTCCCAGATCAGGGCGGCTTTATTGCGGCGCCAGCTGTCCAGGTGGCGGTCGAGGCAATTATAGGATACGTTTAAAAGGCCGCCGTCGAACCAACGCGCTTTGGGGTAATCCCACTCCAGCACCCGGTCCCAGCGGCGGAACCAGTGCAAGCGCCCGGCAGCCTGGGCCCAGTATGCCTCCGGATCTTTGGATGCAAACCCATAAACTTCTGAAGATTTAATGTTTGCTTGCTCTACGAAAGCCTGGGGCGGGTTAAAAACCCGGTTTTCGTGCAGCAGGGCTTCTAAAGCTTTGCCCTCGGGGCTCATGGTTTTTTCCTCCTTCCATCCATAATTTAATTCAGTAATAGCGAAAGGCAGGTGCCGGGAAATGGCTTGGGAAAGTTATAATTTAGCCTTTGTATACCTCTTCCGCCATCGCTATTTTCCTCCTTTCTTCGCTTATAATAAGCATAGCGAAAGTCGGTTGCTTTGGGAAGCCTTTTCCCTTAAAAGGTAGGTAAAGCGACCTTAGCCGTCTTTTATTGGGGATCAGCGGTTCAAGCAGGTATTTTTATAGATCATGACGAATAACAAAATAATAAAGTAAACCTAGGATTAAATGGAAAAAATAAAAGGGTGATCCAATTGCCTATAGGCATTGATATATTAGAAATAGATCGGTTTGAGATGGCTCTTCAAAGGCGTAAAAGGCTTTTGAACCGCGTCTTCACGCCGGCAGAGCGGGATTACTGCCTGCGGCGGGGCCGGCCGGGAGCCTCTCTGGCCGCTCGTTTTGCCGCCAAGGAAGCGGTTTTTAAGGTGCTGGGGGCTGCCCGGGGGAGCATCGGCTGGCAGGAAATTGAAATTTTAACCGGGCCGGACGGCCGGCCGGAGGTGCACCTGCACGGCCGGGCGGCAGAAGAGGCTCGCAGGCAAGGCCTTGCTTCCTTTGAGGTGAGCCTTTCCCACAGCCGCGGCCTGGCGGCAGCCGTCGTCCGGGGCCTTAAAGGGGGCAGTTAAGATTGTATCTGGTCACGGCTGCCGAAATGGCCCAGCTGGATTCTCTGGTAACCAGCGAGTACGGCATCCCCAGCATCGTGCTCATGGAAAATGCCGCCCTGCGGGTAGTAGAATCTATCCGCCGCTTCTTTAATGACCGGGTTGCAGGCCGCAGGATATTGATCTTTGTCGGCAAGGGGAACAACGGCGGCGACGGGCTGGCCATTGCCCGTCACCTTATGAATGCGGGTGCCGAAGTGAAGGTTTTCCTCCTGGCCCGGCCGGAGGACCTGCGGGGAGATGCCCGCATCAACCTGGATATTTTTAAAAAGATGGGCGGCCGCCTTTATCCCTTACAGGCAGAAGCTCACCTGCAGCGCGCCGATATCGCCCTTCTGTACGCCGACCTGGTGGTAGACGCCATTTTCGGCACGGGTTTCCGCGGTGCTGCCCTGGGGGTACCGGCGCAGGCAATTAACTTGATTAACAATTCCGGCCGGCCGGTAGTGGCGGTAGACCTGCCTTCGGGGCTGGAAGCCGACACCGGCCGGGTTTTCGGCCCCTGTATTCGGGCTACCTGGACGGTAACCTTTGCCCTGCCCAAGCTGGGCCTGGTCCTGGAGCCGGGGGCAAGCTACGCTGGCCGCCTGGAAGTCGGCGATATAAGTATCCCTAAAGGATTAATCGCCGGGCGGGATCTGAAGCGCCGCCTCCTGACGCGGGAATGGTGCCTGGAGCACCTGCCGCGGCGGGAACCCGGCGGCCATAAAGGGCAGTACGGCCGCGTATTAGCCATCGGCGGCTCGCCCGGACTCACGGGAGCCATAACCTTGACGGCAGAGGCAGCCCTGCGGGCCGGAGCAGGCCTGGTGACGGCGGCAGTGCCGCGCAGCCTTCACTCCATTATGGAGACCAAAACTACCGAGGTTATGACTTGCCCCTTGCCGGAAACGGCGGGCGGCGCTCTAAGTTTGCAGGCCCTACCGGAGATTTTAAGCCGCCTGGGCAACGTGAATGTCGTGGCCCTGGGCCCCGGCCTTTCCCGTGACCCGGAGGCGGCCGCTCTGGCGCGCGAGCTTTATAAGCAGTGCGGCCGTCCCCTGGTGGTGGATGCCGACGGCCTGAACGCCCTGGCGGATGCGCCGGAAATTTTAAACCAACATAAAGCCGAGGTAATCCTCACGCCCCATCCCGGTGAAATGGCCCGCTTGCTTGGGACCACGGCAGCAAAAGTGCAGGAAGATCGCCTGCAGGTTGCGGCTCAGGCTGCCGCCAGATGGCAGGCGGTGGTGGTTTTGAAAGGGGCTAAAACCGTCGTCGCCCTCCCCGACGGCCGCCTTTTCGTGAACCCTACGGGTAATCCAGGTATGGCCACGGCTGGCAGCGGTGACGTGCTTACGGGGCTCATTGCCGGGCTCTGGGGCCAGGGCTTAAAGGCCGAAGAGGCCGCCGCCTTAGGCGTTTATCTGCACGGCGCGGCCGGTGACCGGGCCCGGGAGGAATTGGGCCAGCAGGCTATGCTGGCCGGCGATATTTTAAAATATTTGCCACCGGTGCTGGCCGGATTGGAGGCTGAAGTTCATGGTGCGGCCGGTATGGGCCGAGATCGATCTCCAGGCTATTAAGCATAACGTGGGAGAGTTAAAGAGAATTCTCTCCTGCGGTACGGATCTTATGGCCGTAGTCAAAGCCAATGCCTACGGCCACGGCGCCGTGCCGGCGGCGCGGGCGGCTCTGGCGGGTGGGGCGACCTGGCTGGGCGTAGCAACGCTAGCTGAGGCAGTAGAGTTGCGCCAGTCAGGGCTGACCGCGCCCATTCTCATTTTAGGGTATACACCGCCAGAAGACGCGGATGAGGTCATCGCCCGGGACCTCGACCAGGCGGTGTTTACTCTAGAACAGGCCCAAACTTTGGCCGCTGCCGCCGCAGCCCAGGGCAAAAGGGCCCGGTTGCACCTAAAAGTAGATACCGGCATGGGCCGTCTGGGCGTTTTTCCCGACGCCCGAGGCCTGGAGGTAGCCAGGGCCATAGCTGGCCTGCCGCAGGTCCAGTTGCGAGGGCTCTTTACCCATTTTGCTACTGCCGATGCCGGCGACAAAACTTTTGCCCGGGAACAATTCCGCCTCTTCCGCGAGTTTAACCGCTCTCTGCTCGCGGCCGGCCTGCGTATACCCTGGCTGCACGTGTCCAACAGCGCCGCCCTGATCGATATGCCGGAAACCCACCTCAATCTGGTACGGCCGGGCATAGCCATTTACGGCCATTATCCCTCGCCTCAGGTGCGGCAGGACTTGGTTAATTTGAAACCGGCCATGAGTTTTAAGGCCAGGATTGTTTACATTAAGGAAGTGCCACCCGGGAGCAGCATCAGCTACGGTCGTACTTTTTATACCACGCGTTTAAGCCGCATCGCCACCCTGCCATTAGGCTATGCCGACGGCTATTCGCGCCTTTTGTCTAACAAAGCCGCCGTCCTGGTACGAGGGCGGAGGGCGCCGGTCGTGGGCCGGATCTGCATGGACTATTGCATGATTGACGTTACCGATATTCCCGGCGTGGAGATTGGGGACGAGGCCGTACTTTTCGGCCACCAGGACGGGGCTTGCCTCACCCTTGAAGAGGTGGCCGCCTGGCTGGGGACGATTACCTACGAAGTTCTCTGCATGGTAGGCAACCGCGTACCCAGGCGTTATCTGGGACCTTGCTTTGGTTAATGATTACAGCTATAATTAGATATAGCTTTCTTTCCATACCCACCGGTTTGGAGGTGCTAGCTTGCCGGGCGTAAAACGCATCATGATAAGCCTTCCGGAAAATCTGCTGGCGGAAGTTGATGACTGGGCCAATTCCGAGAAAAGAAACCGGAGCGAATTTATCCGCGAAGCCATGAAATTATATATTGCCGAACGCCAGCGCCGTAGGCTGCGCGAAGAAATGAAAAGGGGCTACCAGGAAATGGCGCAGATTAATTTGGCCCTGGCGGTAGAAAACTATGAAGTGGAGAATGAGGTGCAGGACATTTATGACTGCAAATTAGCGGAGTGTAAATAAAATATGCTGGTACGGCGTGGCGACATCTTTTATGCGCAACTTAATCCCGTAGTCGGCTCGGAGCAGGGCGGCACCCGACCGGTGCTCATTATCCAGAATGATATCGGCAATCAATACAGCCCTACGACCATTGTGGCGGCCATTACTTCACAGATATCGAAGGCCAAGTTGCCGACCCATGTGGAGATTAGCGCGGCCAAAAACGGGTTGGATAAAGATTCGGTGATTCTTACCGAACAGATCCGCACTATCGACAAGAGCCGCTTAAAACAGAAGGTAGCGGTTTTAGATGAAGAAACCATGGAAAAAGTTAACCGGGCTTTAGAGATAAGCCTGGGGCTAGTCGAAATTTAACCTTATTTATTGTGAAAAAGCTGCTTGTCTGGAATTTTATTTTGCTACCTGTTAAAAGGTAGTTTTTTTGTGTCGTGGCATTGGGGGAGAGGAATTTGGTCAGTATTCCCTGTATTGGGCTGGTATGCGACGAAGATTTTTATAGGGGAAGGGTGCGCCTACGCCGTGCCTACCTGGCAGCAGTAGAGCAGGCCGGTGGCCTGCCGGTTTTGCTCCCGGCTACTACGGATACGGAGCTTGCAGGGGCTTACCTGGATAAGATAGAAGCCCTGGTTTTAACCGGAGGAGGGGATCTAGATCCCGCCTTTTTTGGCGAAGAGCCTTTGCCGGGACTGGGTGAAGTTGTGCCTCTGCGCGATGCCTTTGAGATAGCCCTGGTAAAGCTGGCCTGGCGACAGGGTAAGCCCATACTGGCTATTTGCCGCGGCCTGCAGGTGCTCAACGTGGCTGCAGGGGGTGACCTCTACCAGGACCTGGAGCGCCAGTACGCGGGCGCCCTGCAGCATGTCCAGAAGGGGCCGCGTTCCTACCCGACTCACGAGGTAAAAATTCTTCCTGGCAGTCTCCTTTTCCGTCTCACCGGTAAGGATAACCTACGGGTCAACAGTTTGCATCACCAGGCCGTGCGGCGGGTTGGGGTAGGCTTAAAAGTAGCCGCTTACGCCAGCGATGGTGTGATCGAAGCCCTTGAGGGGGAAGGAAATTTCATCCTGGCGGTTCAATGGCATCCCGAAGACCTCCTGGCCTTTAGGGAGCATAGGATCCTTTTTGAGGCCCTTGTTAAAGCTGCTGGCCGTTAAATATTTCCATTTATTGCAGGAATCTGGTTATTCTTGTCGAATAGTTTAAATTAAAGCCGAATTTTAAAGGCCGGTGGGTATTTATGGTCAAACCACCTAACATTTTAATAGTAGATGACCAAAAAGGGGTACGCCTTCTATTGGAACTGGTTTTCCGGGAGGAAGGTTACCGGGTTACGACGGCTGCCAACGGCTCAGACGCCTGGCGTAAGGTACAGGCCGAACCGCCTGACGTAGTTATCATGGACGTAAAGATGCCGGTAATGGGTGGCCTGGAGGCCTTACCGCTCCTGAAATCGACCAGCCCAAAAACGAAGGTAATCATGATTACGGCTTATGCGGATACCACGACTTTAGAAGAAGTCTGGCAGAAAGGAGCCAGCGATTTCATTTTAAAGCCTTTTGATCTGGAAGATTTAAAGGAGCGTGTCCGTCGCGTTCTAACAGATGGTCAGCGGCCGCCGGAGTCTCTACCCCCATCCCTCTCGAAAAAGTGAGGTGAAAATTCAAATGGAGTGGGACTTATATGTTATAACCGATAGCCGTCTTTCCCGCGGCCGGCCGGTGGTGGAAGTCGTACGCCAGGCGCTGGAGGGGGGTGCGCGGATAATTCAACTCCGCGAAAAAGAGATGCCCCCGCGTGAACTGGTGGCCCTGGGGCGGGAACTGCGCTCCTTAATTAAAAGTTTTAATGCGACCTTTATCGTTAACGACAGGTTAGACGTTGCCCTGGCGGTAGATGCCGATGGGGTCCATGTAGGCCAGGACGACCTGCCGGCGGCCGTTGCCCGCCGCCTGCTGGGGCCGGGTAAAATACTGGGCGTTTCCGTGGCCACAGTAGAGGAGGCTCTGCGGGCTCTGGCTGATGGGGCTGATTACCTGGGCGTCGGCTCGATATATGCCACCGGCACCAAGCCGGACGCCGGTGCTCCGATAGGGCCGGCCAGGATAAAAGAAATAAAGTCGCGGGTAAACCTGCCGGTAGTGGCCATCGGCGGTATAAACGCTGCCAATGCTGGTGAAGTAATAGCTGCCGGCGCCGACGGGGTGGCCGTAATTTCGGCCGTGGTGGGCGCTGATGACGTGCGGGCGGCGGCGGCTGAGCTTTTGGCGGTGGTGCGCCGGTCCAAATCAGGGTTATTGAGGCAGGATAATTTTTAAGAAAGGCGAAATAAAGTTAAGGGCAAGATTTATGCGCCCGGCTCGGCCTGGGCGCCTTTTATTCCGCGGGGAAGTTAAACCGGGACTTTTAGTTTGTCGGGAGGCGTCGTGGGCAATAATACTTTTTGAGTGGAGCAGGCGGGAGGTTTGACTTTTTGCGCGTGTTCTTACCGGATGCAGCCGCCACCAGGGCTTTAGGCCGGGCGCTGGCCAACCATTTGAAGCCCGGCGATGTGCTTGTTTTAAAAGGCGAGCTGGGGATGGGTAAAACCACCCTGGTTCAGGGATTGGCCGCGGGATTGGGTGTGGACGGGCCGGTGACCAGCCCTACATTTACTTTAGTTCAAGAATACCAGGGCCGTTACCCTTTTTATCATATCGACCTCTACCGCCTAGACGAGGAAGAAGAGCTTGAGGCCCTGGGCCTGGAGGAATACATATGCGGTATGGGTATTGTGGCTATCGAATGGGGCGACAAATTTCCCGCCGTTTTACCCCCTGAGAGGTTGGAGATAGCTTTAAGTCAGTTTGGGGCCGGTAGAGAAGCGCGGTTGTTGCCTCTAGGGGGGCGCTTTAAGGAGATGGTAGCGGAGTTGAAGCGGGATGCGCGTTTTGGGCCTTGACAGCGCTACCAGGGTTGCGGGCGTGGCTCTGGTAGACGAAAATAACCTTATTGCCGAGCTTTTCTTCAACACGCCCCAGGATCATTCCCGCCGCCTGCTGCCCCTACTAGATGAGCTCTTGTCCAGAGCCGGGTTGACTTTCGATGACTTGGACGGGTTGGCCGTCTCCATTGGTCCGGGTTCTTTTACCGGATTACGCATAGGCCTGGCTACGGCCAAGGGCCTGGCCCAGGTTACCGGGAAGCCCCTGGTGGGCATACCGAGTTTAGATGCCCTGGCAAGCAACGTGTGGGGCTGGCCCGGATTAATTTGCCCGGTAATCAATGCCCGCCGCCAGGAAGTTTACGCCGCAGTTTATTGTTGGCAGGAGGGAAAATTGTGTCGCCTGACCTCTTATCAGGCCATCGCGCCGGCTGCTTTAGTGGGCCAATTAGCTTCCTTCAGCGGGCCGGTAAGTTTTTTGGGCGATGCCGTCGGACTCTATCGGGATGTCTGGCAGCAACTGGGTTCCCGGGCACACTTCGTAGAGCTATCAAACAACTTGCCTCGGGCGGCTCAGGTGGCCTGTTTAGGGCTAAAGCAGTTACGGGCCGGCCGGACAGACGACCCTTCCCGTATCAAGCTACTATACCTGCGCCCGTCGGCAGCGGAAGCGAATTTATTAACGTCCAGATCGAGCCCATGATTGCCGAACACCTGGATCAGGTACTGGAAATCGAGCGGGTTTCATTTCCTTCGCCCTGGGAGCGCAGCGCTTTTCTAAACGAGATCTATAATAATAATTATGCTTATTATTATGTCTGTTTGGTGGAGGGAAAGGTATGCGGATATGCCGGTTTGTGGTTGATTTTAGATGAAGTGCACATCACCAACATCGCCGTTCACCCCCATTGGCGTGGTCGTGGCCTGGGGAAATTGCTCCTGGATTTTCTGTTGCACGAGGCCGCGCGCTTGGGAGCCGACCGCGTTACCCTAGAGGTACGCGTCTCCAATATAGCCGCCCAGAAACTTTACGAGCGAGCGGGTTTTACACGGGCGGGAGTACGTAAAGGTTATTATAACGATACGCGTGAAGATGCCATTATCATGTGGAAGCATCTTTACGGTCCTGAGTTAGGCGGTGAAGAATGGTAAAGAAGGGAGTTTGTCTTTGACCGGAGATTGCGCTTTACTGGCAATCGAGACTTCCTGCGATGAGACGGCGGCGGCCGTCGTGGTAAACGGTAGGGAAGTGCGGTCCAATGTAATTGCCTCCCAGGTGGCGGCGCACCGGCGTTTCGGCGGCGTCGTGCCGGAAATCGCTTCCCGGCGCCACCTGGAAGCTATTGTGCCGGTAGTCGAGGCGGCCCTTGGGGAGGCGGGCCTGGGTTTTAAAGATTTGGACGGCGTGGCCGTAACTTATGGCCCCGGCCTCGCCGGCGCCCTGCTGGTGGGTTTATCTTATGCCAAAGCTGTGGCCTACGCCCTACGCCGGCCCCTGATAGGAGTGCACCACCTCCTGGGCCATATTTATGCTGCCTTCCTGGAGTATCCTGGTCTGGAACTGCCGGCCGTGTGCCTGGTAGTGTCCGGCGGGCATACCCATTTAATTTACCTCCGGGATCACGTCCGGCGGCGAATCCTGGGAAGCAGTCGGGACGATGCTGCTGGCGAAGCCTTTGATAAAGTGGCCCGCGCTCTGGGGCTAGGCTACCCCGGCGGGCCGCATCTGGAGAGGCTGGCAGCGGCAGGAGATCCCCATGCCCTGCACTTTCCGCGGGCCTGGCTAGAAGAAGGCAGTTTTGATTTTAGCTTTAGCGGGGTCAAAACCGCTGTGCTCAATTATCTCAAGCAACAGTCTGGAGAGGAAGAAGGCAGGCTGGCCGATATTGCTGCCGGGTTTCAGGCGGCGGTAGTAGAGGTATTGGTCACCAAGACTGTCAGGGCGGCTAAAGAGTACGGCGTTAAAACCATCCTGGCGGTAGGCGGAGTGGCGGCCAATACAGCGTTGCGCCGGGCGCTGGCCGCCGGGGCCGAAGAAGAGGGGCTGATGGCCCTTTTCCCCCGGCCTGCTTTTTGTACGGATAATGCCGCCATGATCGGGTGCGCGGCTTATTACCAGTACTTGCGCCGCGATTTTGCACCTTTGAGCTTGGACGCCTGCCCTAACCTACCTTTGAGGTAATGGTCCCAAATTTTTTTGGGACTGGACAAATTTTTTGCCTTGCCCTACCTTGATTTTTTGGTGTCCCAAATTTTTTTTAGGACTTAAGTTTTATGTTAACCTTAAATTAAATGTTGTGGAAAATGTGTATAAACCTGTGACTAAGGCCAAAATCGGCCATTCTTTATGTGGAAAAGAAAAATTAGCCTACGGCCGTTGGCGGGAATGTTTTGTGGATAAGTAGTTTTTTCCGTTGACGCCGTAGGCTTCAGGATGTGTATAATCTGTGGATAATTTAAAAAAAGAATTGCGTCAAAAAATACTGGCTGTGCGCAGCGCCCTCCCTGTCGAAGAAGTGGACGCCAAAAGCAGGCTAATTGCCGCCCATCTACAGGCCCTGCCGGAATGGCGGGAGGCGGCAGTGGTGATGCTTTATGTGGCCTTTCGTAAAGAAGTGGAAACGAGCGGTTTGATCTGCGCCGCTCTTAAGGAAGGTAAAAGGGTGGCGGTACCTGTATGCGTGAAAGGGCGTCGGGAGCTGGTTCCTTCGGAGGTTTTGTCTTTTCCGGGAGACCTTTCCCCCGGCACCTGGGGTATCCTGGAACCCCGGCCGGATACTTTTCGGCCCCTGGCTCCCGAGACTATCGACTTGGTCGTTGTACCCGGCGTGGCTTTCGACCGCCGCGGAAACCGCCTGGGCTACGGTGCCGGCTATTACGATAATTTCCTGAGCAAGCTTAAACCCGGCGCGCGTGCGGTTGCCCTGGCCTTCGGCTTCCAGGTCGTTGAAACAACTTATCCTGACGCCCATGACCTCCCGGTGGACCTGATCGTTACCGAGGATGGGGTGATAAGGCCGGGAAGATAGAAATCAGGTTTTTGGAAAATAAATAACGTCTTCTAGATCTTTAAAGTGCTTGTCGCTGGTAATCACCTTACATTTATACAGGCGGCTGGTGGCGTATACAAAGGCATCGGCCATTGGAAGGCCAAATTCCAGGCTAAGATCGGCTGCCAGCAGAACGAGTTGCGTATCTAATGGTACTACGTTGGTCTTATGCAGGGGCCCAATGGCCAAAAGAGCGTCCGCTTCCGAGCGCTCGCGTTTTATTTTTTTATACACCTCGTAGATTATTATGTCAGGTGTTACAATAGCCTGCAGGTCGTTTAAATAGGGGGCATACTTATTTACCAGGGGGCCATCGGTATAAAATTCTAACCAACCGCAAGAATCTATAATGATCAATAGCGATCTTCCTCTTCGCGCCAGCCGTCAATTTTCATACCACGTAGAAAGCCGCGCATTTCGGCCAGGGATTTTTCAGGGACCAGGTTAAGAACCTCACCCTTTAAAAAAAGTTCCATTTTTTGGCCCTTACGGATATTAAGCCGCCTTCTTATTTCTCTGGGTATAACAATCTGATACTTACTGGAAACCTTTACTTCCATAGTTAACTCCCTTTCGCTTTATCGATATTAAAATCGTATTACACTTTATTTTTCCCGTCAAGCAGGAATTCCAGTTGCGAGCGAGAATATAGTAATACTATAAAAAATATTTGTTTGCCCCGGGGGTGCCCTGAAAAGGGCTGAGAGGCGTAATATTAGGCCAACCCTTGGAACCTGATCTGGGTAATACCAGCGAAGGGAAGTGGGGTTTTGCAAGTAAAATGCCTGCTTCCCGCAGGTATTTTTTATTAGGAGGACTTAAAAATGACCCAGTTAGAGGCGGCGCGGGCCGGCAAGATTACACCGGAAATGGAAAAAGTAGCGGCTAAAGAAGGTGTGGATGTTCGAGTTTTAATGGCAGAAGTAGCGGCCGGCCGGGTGGTAATCCCGGCCAACAAAAATCACCCTCACCTGGAACCATGCGGCATAGGGAAGGGGTTAAGGACCAAGGTTAACGCCAACCTGGGCACTTCCACCGCTTACCCCGATATCAACGCTGAGCTGCAAAAGTTACAGGCGGCCCTGGAGGCCGGCGCCGATGCCGTTATGGATCTGAGTACCGGCGGCGATATAAACGCCTGCCGCCGCCGGGTGGTGGCCAACTCCCCGGTAGCCGTGGGCACGGTTCCCATTTATCAGGCGGCCGTCGAAGCGCGGGAAAAGCGCGGGGCGCTGGTGGCCATGACGGCCGACGACCTTTTCCGGGTTATAGAAGAACAGTGCGAAGACGGCGTAGACTTTATTACCGTCCACTGCGGCGTGACGCTGGGAGTTGTAGAACGCCTCAAGCGCGAAGGGCGCCTGGCCGACATCGTCAGCCGGGGCGGCTCCTTTATTACCGGCTGGATGCTGCACCACGGCGAGGAAAACCCGCTTTACGACCAATTCGACCGCCTGCTGGAGATAGCCCGGCGTTACGATGTGACTTTAAGCCTGGGCGACGGCCTACGGCCCGGCTGCCTGGCCGACGCTACCGACCGGGCCCAGATTCAAGAATTGATTATCCTGGGTGAACTGGTAGACCGGGCAAGAAAGGCAGGCGTGCAGGCCATGGTCGAAGGCCCGGGCCATGTACCTTTAGATCAAATTGCGGCCAATATACTTCTGGAAAAAAGGCTCTGCCACGAAGCCCCCTTCTACGTGCTTGGCCCTTTGGTCACCGACGTGGCGCCGGGCTACGATCATATCGTGGCGGCCATCGGCGGTGCCCTGGCGGCGGCAGCCGGCGCTGACTTTATTTGCTACGTGACCCCGGCCGAACACCTCGGGCTCCCCACCGTGCAGGATGTGCGCGAGGGCGTGATCGCGGCCCGCATTGCCGGCCACGCCGCTGACCTGGCCAAAGGAGTAAAAGGCGCCTGGGAATGGGACCGCGAGATGGCGCAGGCCCGTAAGGCCCTCGACTGGCAGCGTCAGGTAGAGCTAGCCATCGACCCGGTTAAGGCCAGGGCCTACCGCCGGGCGCGCAACGAAGAAACCGCCGAAGCCTGCTCTATGTGCGGCGATTTTTGCGCTATGAAGTTGGTGGGGGAATATTTGGGCAAAACGGCGGAGAAGTGCTAATTCGTCCTTGACGCCTATGTGGAACTGGGCCAGCCGGGAAGGCTGGCTTTATCCCGATTTTGGTCTGCTTTTACCGGCTACCCGCGCCTAGTGCATCTATACCCTACCGACTGGAAGAGCTTGTAATAATTATCGGTTTTGAGCAGCAATGCGCCGCCTGTTCCATTCTTCGGGTATAGGTATAAGGTTTTTCTTAAGCCCCAAAATCTTGGCCTCGATCCCCAGGGCCAGGCCAAGGAACTGGGTGAAATAAAGCACCGGCAAGTAACGCCCTTCTTTTGGTTCCTCCTGGAGCTGGGCGCGCTCCAGTGAGAGCTGGCACATGGGGCAGGTAGTCAATACGGCTTCGGCACCCCGGGCGCGGGCTTCGGCCAATATCACCCCTGCTGCCTGGAGGGATACTTCCGGGTGGGTGAGGGCCAGCGTTCCCCCGCAGCATTTGGTGGCGGCGTTGAAAGGCAGGGGTTGAGCTCCCGCCGCTGCGGCCAACGTATTCAGCCAGGTCGGCCAGCGGTTGGCATCGCCGATGCTTGCCTCGCGCGGCCGAGTGAGCAGGCAACCGTAATAGGAAACGATCTTGAGGCCCTGCCACGGCCGTACCACCGCCGGTCGCATCTTCTCTATCCCTATCTCTTCCAAAAAAAGCTTTAAAGGATGGTATACCGTAACCTCACCCCGCACGGCCAGTCCCAAAGGGGCGAGATTTTTGTTGGCCTGTTCCCGTTTGGCGCCATCCTGCAGGGCGCGGGCCGCCAGGACAAGGTTGTGGTAGCAGAGGTTGCAGGGTACTATTAGCATTGACGCTATTTTTTCCGCCAGGGCCAGATTACGGGCGGCCAACACCAGTGCGAGCTGGGGATTAAAGTGTTTGGCTGCTGTAGCCCCGCAACAGTTCCAGTCCGACACCTCTTCCAGATCGAGGCCTACAACTTGAGCCACCGCCAGGAAAGAGGTGCGGTACTGGCCGGCAGTGCCGTGCAGGGAGCACCCGGGTAAATAGACTCCTTTCATTTGCCCCCCTCCCCCTTTGCCAGCTCATCCAGAAGGGCGCCCAGTTGCGCATAATCTCTTATTTTCATGGGGCGGAGCGGGATCTGCCCGCGCCAGAGCATTTTCATCCCCGGCCTGGCCTGTTGCCACAGCGCCTTTATTCCTGCCTGCCGGCCATAGGCCAGAACCAATTCAGGTTCAAAGATGCGGCCGCGCCGCCGGATGCCGCCCAGGAAAGCCCGGTAAAAAGCAGCCTCGCCTTTGCAATCTTCCCGGTACATGGCAATTACCTTCAGCCGGACCATCAGGCCCTGGAGGTCTACGCCCCGGGGGCATTCCGCAGTGCAAGAGTAGCAACCGGCGCAAATCCAGATGGTGGGAGAGGCTAGGGCCCTTTCCCAGGCGCCGAGCTGGAGTAGCCGGATTATCTGCCGGGGCGTTTCTGGGGCAGCAAAGGCTACAGGGCACCCTCCCGTACACCGCCCGCATTGAAAGCAGGCAGCGGCTTCCCTCAAAATTCCGGCGTCTTCCAGTGGGCTACGGCGCGAGACGGCTATTTCCATGCTTCTACCTCCTCATGGCTTTAAGGGGCTGGGGCCTAAAGCCCGCAATGCGGCCACAAACCGCTTTGCTTCCATTACAAAAAGGTGACGGTCATCTGCTTGCAGACGCACCAGCCTCACCCGTTCCGGTTCGACTAACATCCGCTCCAGGGTCTCGCGGACATTGTTTAATCTCGTCTCCGCCAGGTCGCTACCCTTCCGGTAATGGCATTGATCCGAAGGACAACCTCCTACTAATACCCCGTCTGCTCCGGCCGTCAGCGCTTCTACCACCACGCTCATGTTTACCGCTCCGGCGCAGGGTACAGGAATAGTCAAAATATTGGGCGGGAAGCTCAAGCCCTGTCGGCCGGCCAGGTCGGCCGCCGGGTAGGCGTCATTGATGCACAGGAAGGCGACTACCGTTGGTTCGCCACGCCCGAGGAATTCCATGTCCAGCGCTTCGATCATGCCGGTTAATTGTTTGATGGTGAAGTTGCGTAAAGAAATCACGCCCAACGGGCAACCGCCCTCGCAGATGCCGCACTGGCGGCATTTGCGCAGGTCGGGGGCCGGGTACTGGGTCTCGTCCCACGACCAGGCACCAAAGGGACATTCTTCCATGCATCTTTTGCATTTATCACATTTGTTTTTATCTACTACCGGCACAGCGGGTGGAAGGGTAAAATTGCCGCTGATGACGCTCATAGCCTTCATGGCCGCCCCAGCAGCGCTGCGGACGGTACCGGCGACGTCCATGGGTCCCTGGGCGCAGCCGGCCACGTAAAGGCCGCGTCGCTGCGTTTCAAAGGGAAAACACTGGACGTGGCCGGAGGGGAATTCCCAGGTGGCAAGGTTTTCTATGAAACTTTCGGGGCCCGGTTCAGGCCGCATACCTATGGCCAGGACCACCAGGTCGATGTTTTCCAGACGCACCGGCTCGCCGGCGAGGGTGTCTTCGGCCAGGATGGTAAGGCAGCCGGAAGCAGGGTCTTCTTCTACTGCCGCCGGATTTCCTCTGATGAAGATAGCCATGCCTTCTTCCTGGACGCGCCGGTACATCTCTTCATATTCCCCGGTAGAACGCAGATCCATGTAAAAGACGTAGCTCTCTGCCTCCGGCGCTAACTTGCGGACGTATTGTACCTGCTTTAAAGTTACGGTACAGCAGACTTGCGAGCAGTAGGGCAGGTGGTTAACATCGCGGCTGCCGGCGCACTGGATGAAGGCTATCCGCCGTACCGGACTGCCGTCCGCCGGGCGTAATAACCTTCCGCTAGCGGAGCCGCATTGTAAGGCCAGGTGTTCGAATTCCAGGCTGGTAATCACGTTGGCGTAACGGCCGTAGCCGAAAAGCTCCAGGCGCCCGGCGTCGTAGGGCTGCCAGCCCGTACACCAGAGGATGGCTCCTGCTTCCAGGGAGAATTCTCGTTCTTTTGCCTTTAAATCTATGGCGTGGGCCGGACAGGCTTCTGCACACAGACCACAGTTTTCTCCGCGGCACACCTCCTTATCCAGGGCATAGGCAAGAGGGTAGGCGAAGCCTTCCGGGATATATATAGCTTTTTTTGTGACCGGCAGCGGCCCGGCCTGGGGCCGCTCCGCCGGGCAGACCTCGGCGCACTTCCCACAGGCAGTGCAGGCCTCTGTCCGGACGAAGCGCGGTCGCTGTCGCAGCATCACCTGGAAATTTCCCGGGCCGCCGTCTAGGCCAACTACTTCCGTGAGGGTGTAGATGGTAATACGGGGGTTTTTTCTGATCTCAGCCATAAGGTATTCCAGGCCGCAGCCCGGCGGGCAGAAGCGGGGAAAATAGCGGTAGAATCTGGCCACTTTGCCGCCGGCGAAGGCCTCCTTTTCTACTACCGTCACTTCTACCCCGGCAGCGGCCAGGTCCAGGGCGGCGCTTAAGCCGGCAATGCCGGCGCCCACCACCAGAACCGCCTTGCGGGCCGGAAAAACCAGGGGATCCAGGGGCTCTGCCTGGCGGGCACGGGCCAGCGACATATTTATTAAATTTACCGCCTTGCGGTAAGCTGCCTCGGGTTCTTCCCTGTGCGGCCAGGCGCATTGTTCGCGCAGGTTGCAGCGCTCTATAAGGCAGGGATTCAGCCCGGCGCTTTCCGCCGCCTGCCGGAAAATAATTTCCTTCTCTCTGGGCGAACAAGCGGCCAGTACTACCCGGTTTACCCTACCTTCCTCTACGTCTTCCCGGAGGACGGCCAGCCCCGCTTCGCTGCACCAGGCGGGGTGTATGCGGCAAACGCTCACCCCTTTTTTATTCCCCATGGCCTTGGCCAGCCTGTCGAGATCTATTGTTTGCCCGATTTCGCCATGGCACCGGCAGAGGTAGAGCCCGATTTGCGTTTTTTCCATCTTATCATCCTTTCCTCCTGGTTGAAAGCAGGGCAGGGGCGCCTGTTCGGCGACCCCTGCCCGATATGAATTTCGATAGCGTCGCCTTAATTATTCGCTAATCGTTTCTAGTTTTAAATGAAAACCGCTCTACCTTACCATTGAGGTCAATGCAGGTCCAGGTTATACGATTGGTGCCCATCAGGGGGATGAGCTTGGCCTGGTAATAGCCTATCTGGTAAGGCAGCCTGGTTTCGATGGCCCCTTGGGGGCAGGACTTTACGCAGGACATGCAGTCCCAGCAGTCCCTGAGAGACCGGCAATAGGCCTTTTTGGTTTCCGGGTTTAAAGTCATCAGGTCCCCAGGGCAAATCTGCTCACATAAAGGCTCCTGTTCGGCTTTGCAGCCGTCGCATTTTTCAAGGTTGACTTTCGGCGGCATTTTATCTCCTCCTTAAGGCAAATAGCGGTCACCGGGTATTAGTTGTTCGTAAGGCCGGGTAAAAACAGCGATTTCCCCTGTCGCCGGGTCGCGCCGCGAGTTAACGAAGCAGTCGAACTTCTCGTCGTTGCGCTCGGGGAAATCGGTCCGGGTCTGCCACCCCGGCCAGCGCGTCTCTTCCCGGAATAGGAGGTGATGTAATAAAACCTCGGCTACGTCAAGGCGGTCGATAACCTCGTGGGCCTCCATGAGCTCATGCAGGTCACGGGCTACGAGGTATTTGGTCTGGTCTTTGAGAATGCGGATATTTTTTAAGGCGTATTGCAATTGTATGCCGTTCATACGGAAGAACTGGTGCACACCGCCGGCATACTCGTCCATAAGCCGCTGCATACGCTCTTCCATTTCTCGAGGGATAATCCCCTCTCCAACTTCTGCCTGGCGTATGGCGGGAGCGAAGATTCTTTGGCGCTCCCTGGCGACCTGTTCGGCATCGGGCCTGGTAAGGGCGGGAACTGTTTTCAGGTATTCCACTGCCCCGCGGGCCGCCAGCATTCCTTCGGCGGCACAACCCCCAACGAACTTGTTAGGCGTGCCGCCGGCCACGTCACCGGCAGCGAAGAGACCGGGCAGAGTGGTGGCGCGCTTTACATCGATCCAGTAACCGCTGGCCGTATGGCCGCCAACGATGTAAGGATCGTTGCCGTAAATTTCGATGGGCTCTTTCTTCAGATCCTGGCCGCGGGCCGCCAGGAAGAGGACGAAGGCCGGGCGCTCGTTGAGGTAATCTATTTTCATCTCACGGATATCTTCATCGGACATGCCCCGGGTATCCACGTAGCAGGGACCCCGGCCGTTGAGCCATTCCTCCATAGGCACGTTGGCCCGGATGAAACGCGGCGCGGCATCGCCGCCGAGGTGGGCGTAACGTTCCTGCAAGATTTTTTCCCCGTAGGCGTTAATCATCGGCGTCTCATAGCCGACGGAGATCGTATCGATAGGCCCGTTAAAATCCTTCGTGCGGGTGGCGCACCAACGCATCTCAAAGGTAGTCATTTCCGCTCCCGCGCGGATGCCCATGGCGTAACCGGCGCCGGTATTGAAGGGGCAGTACCAGAGGTGGTGGTGGCTATCTACGCCGTCGTTGGTATACGGCTTGTATAACCCGGCGCAACCTCCCGTGGAGACGATGGTAGCCCGCGCCAGGATCACATACATTTTTCCGTCCCGCACGCCGAAACCCATGGCTCCTATAACTCTGCCGTCTGCCAGGAGGAAATTGGTGGCGACTACCCGGTTTAGGACCTGGCAGCCGTACTCCCGCACCTTTTCTGCCAGAATAACCTTCATTTCCGAACCGCGGATGCTGATGTCCCACTTGCCGCGGGTGCGGTATTGGCCGTCTTCGTCTTTCTCGATGGGCAGGCCCCATTTTTCCCACTGCTCGGTGGGTTGATTGAGCACCTCCGCGAGGCTTATGGTCAGGTCTTCGCGGATGAGGCCCCCAGCCTGCGAGCGGCTCCAGCGCACGAACTCTTCAATAGTGCGCTCTTTCCGGATGTAGGTGTTGATGGCGTCCATACCTGCTGCCAGGCAGCCGCTGCGGTCGATATGGGCCTTCTCCATTATGGTTACGCACAAGTTTGGGTTCAGCTTCTTGGCCTCGATGGCGGCAAAACAACCCGCGTTCCCGCCGCCGATCACCAGAATGTCGGTTTCCACCAGCACTTCTTCGACATCTTCTAAACGGGTGGGCAGTTTTCTTTCTTGCGGCATCAGTTTATTCCCCCTTTTCAGTTATCAGAGAGGATGGCCGATGAGGGTCATCCAGGCGCTCTGGACGAGGATGACGTAAATGTTAGCGATAACCGAGAGCAAGGAGCCGAATTTGATGGCTTCCCAGGTGGAGGTACCCGAAGCCCCCCAGGCTATAAGGAAGGCGGTAATGGAGATGGGAAGGAAGAAGGCATAGCTTAGGCTGTTAATCACGATCAGGGAAAAAGGTAGGATGTTAAAGCCCAGTTCTTTTGCCAGGCCGATGGTTAGGGGGATAAAAGTAGCCCCCATGGCAGCGGCGCTGACGATGCCCGCGCGGGCAATATGGAAGCCGAAGACGATTATAAACAGCACGGCAAGAGGAGAAAGGATGCCTGCCGCCTTGATAGGGTTGACGATAAAACCGGCCAGCCAGTCGACGGCGCCGGAATTATTTAGAGCGTTACCAACGCAGATGGCTCCGCCCAGGAGCAGCCAGATGTCCCACATGATGTACTGGTTCATTTTCTCGAAGTTGAGCTTGCCAAAAGGCAAAAAGGCCAGCATCAACACAATGATTGCTACCATACCTGTTTTCATATTGTGCAGGGTCCCTTCAGTTATCCACAGGAAAAGGCCAAGGATTAGGCAGGCTGCGGCCCAAATCTCCGGCCAGGTGATCTTTCCCAGTTCAGCCTTCATCTTCGGCAGTTCTTCGTCGGCACCCGGAATGTCTAGTCCTTTAAGCTTGAAGTACCAGGTAACGTAAAGCAAGAGTATTGGTAACAGGCCCCAGAGGGGCAGGTTATAGATGAACCAGTCAACCCAGGAAACCTGGATTTTGACGTTGGCCAGATTACCGGCCAGCATGATATTGGGGAAGTGGCTCGTCAGGATTAGCGGCCCAGTGAAGAGGGGCACCAGGGCGGTGATCATCAAGATGATGGCTGTATTGATCCTCTTGCTTTCCGGCAGGTGTTCCCTTCCCCGCATGAGCCCGGTGACGCCTTTGGAAATGGGCAGGAAAAGGGCGGTTTCGCTGACCGTGGGGAGGATGCCGCCGATGGCCACATCGGCCAGGGAAAGGCCGGTGAGGATCCGGGTTACCCGGGTAGACCGTAAGGTATTAGTAATGCCTATGGCTATGCGGCGGCCCAGGGGGGTACCCATCATAATGGCGGCGTAGATGAAGGCGCCGATGGCCAGGAAGAATGCGTTAGAGGCAAAAGCTCCGAAGGCGGCGGGGATTTTCATGTTGGCCATAACTACCAGCAAGGTAGGCGCGGCCAGCCCGATAATAGCCTTTGGCAGGGCATCAGTAACCATGCAGGCGATAAACCAAAGAAAAATAGCTAAAACCCTTTGCGCTTCGGGTTTAAGACCGGGAAAAGCAGGGGCGAAGCCTACACTAAAAAGAAGGATAAAAGCGATGATTGTTCCTATAACCTGTTTACGATCCAGGCTTTCCCACAAATTCACCTTTTCATTGTTCATTATTATTCATGGCCTCCTTTCTTTTGTGAAAATATCCTCCTGGTACTTTAAGAAAAGCTTGGTTGTTGCAAAAATAATTAAAAACTCTTTCATTCCCCGCCTCCTCATAATAAATTTTTTGTGATATTTTTCACTATAAATTATAAAAATTGTCTTAAAAAATAATTGTCTTCGGTCTGTCATTTTAATTGTCTGTTTTATGACAAAGTCGAAAATAAAAAAGCGGCAATTGCCGCTTAACTGTAATGCTTTGTACTTCATAAAAGCCATGTTTCAAGCTTCCTCCTGTCGAGAACGATGATTTCTTTATGGCGCATGTCGATAGCCCTTTCCCGTACCATGGCATTAAGGGTGGAGGTAACCGTCTGGCGGGAAGTACCGATCATCTCCGCTATTTCCCGGTGGCTCAAACGCACTCCTAATTTGATTCCCTGGGGCATAGCCTGGCCGCTGCAATCGGCGAGCTTCAAAAGTAATCGTGCCAATCTGCCGGGGGTCTGGTAGTGGGCCATTTCGTAGATTATCGTCTCCGCTTCCCGCAGGCGTTTGGCCAGCACCCGGGCAACTTCATAAGCAAAAGCGGGGACTTGCTTTAACAAGGTTTCAAAATCCAATTTTTTTAATACTAGTACCGTAAGGTCCTCCAATGCTTCCGCAAAACAAACGCGTTCAGTCTCCATTAAGACCTCCGCCAGGCCGAATATCTCTCCGGGATGGCGGATAGATACGGTGACCGCAGTGCCGTCGGGGGTCAGGCGGTAAATTTTAACGCGCCCTTTTTGGATGAGGAAGACGCGGTTGCTTTCCTCTCCGGCCATAAATATTACTTGCCCGGTCCGGAAAGTAAAAGCTTTTCCTCTTTCTCGAAAAGTTTCGGTAATATTATAACTTGCCGGAATAGTCGATTCGGCCCTGATCACTGGCCGACCCCCTCTCTCCGGTTTAAGCCCGGGACTCGATTTTCTTGCTATGCAATATTATATCATGGCCGCGGATTAAGAAACTAAAATTGTACTTTTCCCTGTTAAATTGTTTGCGTTTGTGTTAAAATAAAGACAAACTTTATACTCCGAGCCAGCTGGCCTAAGGCTAAAATAGCGATGGCGGCTGGCCTCGCTACCTTATTTTAAGGGTAGCGACAGGGTAGGTTGGGAAACCAGTCTGCCTCCCGGACTTGGAAAGGAGAGCTTTTGGCTATAAGTTCCCAGAGAGCACCCTTTCCGGGTGCTTTAATTTATACCCAGGGGAGAGAAAAAGGTGGAGATAAAAGCGGAAGTTCTGGCTGCCGTAAGGGAGGCGGCCCATGAGGACAAGCTTCCTTGCGCCGTTGCCCAGGAGTTGGCCAGGCGCCTGGAGGTGCCCATGCTTATGGTAGGGGAGGCCGCCAATCAATTGAAAATAAAGATTATCCAATGCCAGTTAGGATGTTTTAAATAAACGTGAAAGCAAAGGTGTCCGGCGTGGAATTGTTTCATGTCTTAACCGTCCCCGAAGCCCGGGAGGTTTTGGCCGCCCGGTGGCCTGAATTAAAACGCGGAACCAAAAAAGTATCTTTAACCGGAGCTTTAAGGTGCGAACTGGCGGTTGATATCGTGGCGGCAGAAGATGTACCGGGGTTTGCCCGCTCGACTATGGACGGCTATGCGGTAAGGGCGCAGGATACTTTTGGCGCCACCGAGAGCCAGCCGGCCTACCTTGCCCTTGCAGGCGAAGTATTTATGGGCGAAGCGGCCGGGGTGCAGGTTTTGCCCGGTACGGCAGTTGCCATTGCCACCGGCGGGATGTTGCCGCCCGGCGCCGACGCGGTAGTCATGGTGGAAAATACCGAATCCGTGGACGGGAAAACGGTGGCCATCACCAGGCCGGTGGCGCCGGGGGAAAATCTGGTCAAGCGGGGCGAAGACGTGCGCGCTGGCCAGAAAGTTTTAGCAGCAGGCCGGCGGCTGCGCCCCCAGGATTTGGGCATCCTGGCCAGCCTGGGTTTCAGCGAGGTGGAGGTATACGAGCCCTGGAGGATCGGCATTCTGGCTACTGGCAATGAAATAGTGCCTCCTGAAGTTAAACCGGGTCCCGGCCAGGTACGCGACATAAATTCCTACACCCTTTTTGGTTTAAGCCAGGCCTGCGGTGCTGAACCCAGGCTCTACGGCATCGTTCCGGACGATCTGGATAAACTCAAGGCCGTGGCCTGGAAGGCCCTGAACGAAAACCACATCTTACTCTTTTCCGGCGGCAGCTCCGTGGGCACGCGCGATTTGACGCTGCAGGTTATCGCCAGCCTGGACAACCCCGAAATCCTCTTCCACGGCATCTCCATCCGGCCAGGTAAGCCGACGCTGGCGGCTGTGACCGGCGGCAAACTGGTCATCGGCCTGCCGGGCCACCCCGTGTCGGCCATGATAATCTTCGACCTCTTTTTGCGCCCCCTTATACTTTACGGTGGATATAACGACCTGGATTTACTGGAAGGCAGCGTTAAGGCGGTTTTGACCCGCAAGGTGGCCTCGGGCGCCGACCGCGAAGACCACGTGCGCGTAAGGCTGCTAAGGGGAGAAGCTGGCCTCCTGGCCGACCCGGTGCCGGGGAAATCCGGCCTGATTTCAACCATGGTGCAGGCCGACGGGCTGGTTAAGGTACCCCTGGAATGCGAAGGCCTAGAAGCCGGCAGTATAGTGGAAGTACGGCTTTTCACCCGTTAGGATATCGCCTCGTTTTAAGTGTTAACTGGCAGGGTATTCAATTGCTCCAGCGCCGAAGTTATCAGGAAGTTTTTATTTGGAGGTATGGCATGCGGCCTAGAAGCGCTTTTTTAAACAACCGGCCCTGGGAGGAGGCCTTGGCGGAATATCTACAGGTGCTCGGCGAAGCCGGGGCCTTAAAGCCGGGGCCGCCGGAAAAAATCCCCACCGCAGTGGCCCTGGGCAGGGTGACGGCGAAGCCGGTCTATGCCCTGGTGTCCTCGCCCCACTACCCGGCGGCGGCCATGGACGGCATCGCCGTTCGCGCCGAAGATACCTTCGGCGTTTCCGAGCGGTCGCCCCGCCTTTTGCAACTGGGGGCGGAGGCGGTAGTGGTGGATACCGGCGACCCGCTCCCGGAGGGCTTTAACGCCGTGATTATGCTTGAAGAGATTGAATTCAAGGACCATAATCAGGTTGAAATCAGCGCTCCCGCCGTTCCCTGGCAAAATGTGCGTTCCATCGGCGAGGACCTGGCGGCGGGGGAGATGCTCCTACCGGCCAACTGGCGGTTGCGGCCCTTTGACCTGGGCGGCATCCTGGCCGGCGGTGTAACTGAGATATGGGTACATCCCCGGCCCCGCGTAGCTTTTATACCTACGGGGACGGAGCTGGTGGCGCCGAAGCCGCATCCTGCTCCCGGTCAGATCCTGGAATATAACTCCGTGGTTATCGGGAATCTGGTGCGGGAATGGGGCGGCGAGGCTATAACCCTGCCTATCACCCCCGACGATTATAACCTCCTGCGCGAGCGCCTTTTCGAGGCCATATCCCAGGCCGATATAGTGATCATTAACGCCGGCTCTTCCGCCGGGCAGGAAGATTACGCGGCCGGCCTGATTGCGGAAGCCGGCCGGGTTTATACCCACGGCGTCGCCATCCGGCCGGGCAAGCCAGTGATTTTAGGCGCGGTCCGGGATAAGCCGGTTCTGGGGATACCCGGTTACCCCGTCTCGGCTGTACTGGCGGCCGAGCTATTTCTAAAGCCCATCTTACACCTTAAACAAGGCCTTAAACCCCCAGCGAGGCCGGGAGTCAAGGCTTTCCTGGCGCGCAAGCTACATTCCCCTCTGGGCCGGGAAGAATTTGTTCGGGTGAGGCTGGGGAGGGTAGGCGGCAGGCTGGTAGCCGTACCTTCCGGTCGCGGCGCCGGGTCCATGATGTCCCTGGTGCGGGCTGACGGCATCGTGCGCGTACCGCGCCTATCGGAAGGCTTTCTAGCCGGGCAGGAAGTTGGCGTCGAGCTTTTGCGGCCTCTTGAGGAGGTTGAGGAAACGCTCGTCGTCAGTGGCAGCCATGACATGGTGCTGGATGTGTTAAGCGACGCCTGGCGCAGGATCCATCCGGGGCGCAGCCTCTCGACGGCTGCGGTTGGGAGTCTGGGCGGGCTCCTTGCCCTTCAGCGCGGCGAGGCCCATGCCGCCGGGATCCACCTCTTAGACGAAGAGACGGGGGAATATAACGTCAGTTATATCCAGAAGTATTTGCCGGGACGCCAGCTGGTGCTGGTCAACCTGGTCTACCGCCAGAACGGCTTGATGGTAGCACCGGGCAACCCCAAGGGAATTAATGGTCTGGCCGACCTCGCCAGGGAGGACGTCACCTATGTTAACCGCCAGCCAGGTTCGGGGACGCGGGTATTGCTGGACTTTCATCTGAAGCGGCTGGGTATCGAGGCGCAAAAAATACGGGGATACGGCCGGGAGGAGTTTACCCACCTGGCGGTGGCGGCGGCCGTGGCCGGCGGAACGGCAGATGCCGGCCTGGGCCTTTATGCCGTAGCCCGGGCTTTCGGGCTGGAATTTATCCCTATAGCTACCGAGCGTTACGACCTGTGTTTCCCGCGCGAGGTTTGGGAGACGCCGGCGGTGCAGGAACTGGTCCGGGTCATGCGCTCCCCGGAGTTTCAGAAACAGGTCGAGGCTTTGGGCGGCTACGATCTGAGTCGCTGCGGGGAAGTAGTCTGGTCGACGTAGGGCAAAACCGAGACCTGGTCTGTGCCAAAGGCTAAAACCTTAGGAGAGGAATTAAATCTTGCGAGATAATTTTAACCGCCAGATCGATTACCTGCGCCTTTCCATTACCGACCGCTGCAATCTGCGCTGCCGCTACTGCATGCCGGCCCAGGGAGTGCCCCTTAAAGCCCAGAACGAAATTTTACGCCTGGAAGAGTTGGTTACCCTGGCGCAGGCGGCTTTAAAGGCAGGTATCCGTAAAATTCGCCTGACGGGCGGGGAGCCGCTGGTCCGAAGGAACGTGGTTTCCCTGGTGCGTAGTTTACACGCCTTAACCGGCCTGGAAGAGATCTCTCTGACGACTAACGGGATACTTTTACCGGCCCTGGCAACCCCGTTGAAAGAGGCCGGGCTGGTGCGGGTAAACGTAAGCCTGGACACTTTAAAGCCCGAGCGCTACGCTTATATTACCCGCGGCGGCAACTTACATGAGGTCTGGCGGGGTTTACGTGCGGCCTTAGCCGCAGGGCTTGAGCCGGTTAAGGTTAACGTCGTAGTTATGCGGGGGTTTAATGAAGACGAGATCCTGGATTTCGCCCGCCTGGCCGTAGAACAACCGCTGCACGTCCGCTTTATCGAAGTTATGCCCATCGGTATGGCTGCCGCTGCCCGCCTTGATTATGTACCGGTAGCCGAGATCCGGGCCAGGGTAGAAGCCTTTTATCCCTTACAACCGGCTCCGGGGGTTAAGGGGAACGGTCCGGCGGTGAACTTTACCTTCAGGGACGGCCGGGGAAGTATCGGTTTTATCGGGGCCATGAGCGAACATTTCTGCCCGCGGTGCAACCGCCTGCGCCTTACGGCCGACGGCAGGCTTAGGCCCTGCCTTTACGGTGACGAAGAAATCGACCTGCGCGGCCCCCTTCGCCGCGGCGCTTCGCTGGAGGAACTGGTCGCCCTTTTCCGGCAGGGTATTTTATGTAAACCTCAGCGGCACCACCTGGAATCTGAGGGGAGGCGGCAGGGCCTTATGTCCCAGATCGGAGGATGAAAGGCCTGCCCTTCCCATTTGTTTCGGAAAAATCGGCGTGGAGGCGAGGCTTTTGCAACTCAACCATCTGGATGCCAGGGGTCAGGCGCGCATGGTAGACGTGGGCGGCAAGCCTGTAACCGAACGCGAGGCGGTAGCCAGGGGCCGTATAGTTATGCGGCCGCAAACTTTGAGCCTGATCTTGGAAGGGCGTCTGCCCAAAGGAGACGTATTGGCCGTAGCCAGAGTAGCCGGCATTATGGCGGCGAAGGAGGCCAGCCGGTTGATCCCTTTATGCCACCCCTTGGCCATTACGGGCGTAACTATAGACTTTCGGCCGGATGTCCAAGCCGGGGCTATTGAAATCGAGGCCCGGGTGAAAACGATAGGCCAGACCGGCGTGGAGATGGAAGCCCTGACAGCCGTCAGCGTAGCTGCCCTGGCCATTTACGATATGTGCAAAGCAGTCGAAAGGGATATGAGCATAGAAGCCATCAGGCTGGTGGAAAAAAGCGGGGGCCGCAGCGGCCTTTACCGGCGGGAAGGGGAAGAAAAATGGGACGTATAGTGGCCGTCTGTTTGAGCGAGCATAAAGGTGAGCGCAAGAGAAACGTCGGCAGGGGATTGCTGGTGGCCGGCCACGGCCTGGAAGGTGACGCCCACGCCGGCCCCTGGCACCGACAGGTCAGCCTTTTAGCCCTGGAAAGCATTGAAAAGATGCGGGCCAAGGGGTTGAACGTGGGTCCCGGTGATTTTGCCGAAAATTTGACTACCGAGGGGATCGACCTGCTTTCCCTTCCGGTAGGGGCCAGGCTGGCCATCGGCGCGGAGGCCATTGGCGAGGTCACCCAGATCGGCAAGGTATGCCACCACCGCTGCGCCATCTACTACCAGGCAGGCGACTGTATTATGCCCCGCGAAGGTGTTTTTGTGGCCATCACCCGCGGTGGGCCGGTACAGGTCGGCGACCGCATCGAGGTGATAGACGAATGATAAAGGTGGCCATTCTCACGGCCAGCGACAAGGGCGCCCGCGGGGAGCGCGAAGATAAAAGCGCGGCGATTATCCGCGAGTTGGTGCGGCGCATTGGCGGTGAGGTTATTGCCTACTCTATCGTCCCCGATGAAAAAGAAGCAATTATGGCCAGGCTTAAAGATTTTTGCGACCTGGCCGGAGCCGACCTTGTTTTGACGACTGGCGGGACCGGCTTTGGCCCCCGGGATGTAACGCCTGAAGCCACGCTGGCGGTCATCGAACGCCAGGTACCCGGCTTGCCCGAGGCCATGCGGCTGGCAGGTCTTAAAGCCACCCCCCAGGCCATGCTTTCCCGCGCCGTGGCCGGCATACGGGGCAGGAGCCTGATCGTTAACCTGCCGGGCAGTCCTAAAGCCGTACGCGAGAACCTTGAGGCCATCCTGCCGGCCCTGCCCCACGGCATCGCCATCCTCAAGGGCGAAGCCGGCGAGTGCGGGGAAGAAAGGTGAGCGCCTGCCCCTTGCATTTTTATTCCAAAGTGATAAGATATTACCTGGATATCAGCACTATTCAAGCTTGAGTGCTAACAAAATCTTCAATGGGAGGTTTAACTATGGCTTATAAGCCTTTAAACGACAAAGTATTAATTAAAGTTATCGAAGCCGAAGAAAAAACGGCGAGCGGCATCGTTTTGCCCGATACGGCCAAGGAAAAGCCCCAGCAGGGCGAAGTCCTGGAGGTAGGGCCGGGCCGTCTTCTGGAGAATGGCCAGCGGGTGCCGTTGGAAGTGAAAAAAGGTGACCGGGTGATTTTTGCCAAGTATGCCGGTGATAAGATTAAAGAAGGCGATCAGGAATATCTGTTGGTGAGCGAGCGCGACATACTGGCCATTGTAGAGTAAAAACGGCGGGAGGTTAAAAAATGGCTAAACAACTTGTTTTTGCTGCCGAGGCCCGCGGCGCCCTGGAGCGCGGCATAACGGCTTTAACCGAAGCCGTGCGGGTGACATTAGGCCCTAAAGGCCGCAACGTGGTACTTGAGAAGAAGTTCGGCTCCCCTACCATTACTAACGACGGTGTAACTATTGCTAAAGAAATCGAACTGGGAGACCCGCTGGAAAATATGGGTGCCCAGTTGGCCCGGGAAGTTGCTTCCAAGACCAACGACGTGGCCGGCGATGGCACGACTACGGCCTGCGTTTTGGCCCAGGCTATCGTGCGGGAAGGCATGAAAAATGTGGCTGCCGGCGCCAACCCCATGTTGCTCAAGCGCGGCATTGACAGGGCCGTCCAGGCGGCAGTAGCCAGCTTGAAAGAGCAATCCCGTCCGGTGG
Organism: Clostridia bacterium; assembly: GCA_030445865.1. Taxonomy (GTDB): domain Bacteria; phylum Bacillota; class DSM-521; order Neomoorellales; family Neomoorellaceae; genus JASUSV01. Next base: position 34,509 of record JASUSV010000006.1, on the reverse strand, counting down.
AGACCAAGGAAGCCATTACCCAGGTGGCCTCTATTTCGGCCAATGACGCTGAAATCGGCGCCTTAGTGGCCGATGCTATGGAGAAAGTGGGCAAAGACGGGGTAATAACGGTGGAGGAATCTAAAGGCATCGGCACTACGGTTGATATTGTCGAGGGCCTGCAGTTTGATAAGGGCTACATATCGCCTTATATGGTTACTGATCAAGAGCGCATGGAGGCCGCCCTGGAAGAGCCCTATATCCTTATTACCGATAAAAAAATTTCTGCCCTGGCCGATATCCTGCCGGTCTTAGAAAAAGTGGCCCGCACCGGGAAGCCTCTCTTGATTATCTGTGAAGATATGGAGGGCGAGGCTCTGGCCACCCTGGTGGTAAATAAGCTGAGGGGCACTTTTACCTGCGTGGCCGTTAAGGCCCCGGCTTTTGGGGACCGCCGCAAGGCTATGTTGCAGGATATCGCCATCTTGACGGGTGGCCGGGTAATAACCGAGGAAGCCGGCCTCAAGTTGGAAAATGCTACTGTAGAGATGCTAGGCCAGGCCCGCCAGGTCCGGGTCGGAAAGGAAGAAACCACCATTGTCGAGGGTCGTGGCAGGAGGGAAGACATCGAGAAGCGTATTGCTCAGATCCGGCGGGAGTATGAAGAATCCACTTCCGATTACGACCGCGAGAAACTGCAGGAACGCCTGGCCAAGCTAGCCGGCGGGGTAGCGGTAATCAAAGTCGGAGCGGCTACCGAAACCGAGATGAAAGAAAAGAAAATGCGCGTTGAGGACGCCCTGGCGGCCACGCGGGCGGCCATCGAAGAGGGCATTATTCCGGGCGGCGGCGTAGCTCTGGTCCGCGCCCAGGCGGCGGTTGATAAGGTAGCAGCCGAAGCCGAAGGCGACGAGCTCGCCGGCATGCGCATCTTGCGTAGGGCCCTGGAAGAGCCTTTACGTCAGATTGCTTGGAACGCCGGCGTAGATGGTTCTATAGTAGTGGAAAAAGTTCGCAGCAGGGGCGACGGCTTCGGTTTTGACGCCGTCAAGCTGGAATACGTGGATATGATGGCGGCGGGCATTGTAGACCCGGTTAAAGTGACTCGTTCGGCGCTGGAAAACGCGGCCAGCATCGCCGGCATGCTTTTAACCACCGAGAGTCTGGTGGCCGAAATACCGGAGGAAGAACCGGAAACGCCCGACATGCCTCCCATGTAGTTTTTACAGGAGGCCGATGTTTCCTGGCGGCCTTAAGTTCTAATGTCGCATACCCCGGTCAGCGGCTAAGTTGCCCACCGGGGTATTTTTTTGCTCGCGCGGGGGGATAATGGCTGTTTCTTCTTGCGAGCCGTTTTTCCAACGGCCACCAGGCCAGGAAAAGCCCCCATATTATTAGCCCTAACGAAAAAACCAGGAAGGCCAGACGATAACCGCCTATATCGACTAAATACCCAAACAAGGGTGGCCCAAACCCTAATCCAGCGAAATTAGCGGTAGTAATCATGCCGCTGGCAGTTCCGGCTTTGGCCTGGGATGTGAGTTCGATGGCCAGGGTAAAAAGCAAGGCGTTCCAGGCCATGCTGGTTGCCCCTAAGAGAAAAACGTTGGGGATAAGGATTATTCGGGAAACTCCGGGCGCGGTAAAGGCCAGAATTGTTCCCTGCAATCCTGCAATGAGGGTAAGAAGGTAAAAAGCCCTTTTCCTATTACCTTGGAATATGTAATCGCTTATTAATCCCCATACCGGCCTCCCTATGGTGCCGCCTAACTGGGCCACCGCCAGACAACTTCCTGCCATAACGACCGGCATGTTGACGTTTTCCTTAAGAAAAGGAGTCAGGAAGGTAGTAAAGGACCCCTGCGCCATACCTAAAATAAGCCCGCAGGCGCTGCAGATCATCATCTCATTTCCCCATATAGAAACACCTATACCATCGTGTTTGCCGTTGTTTACTCTTTTTAACTCTTCCTTTTCTGCGCCTGTGGGGTCATGGTACAGATAAAAGGTTATAGAGGTTGCGATTATTACGGTTAGGCCGATAAAGCCATAGGCCGTGTTCCAATTATAATGTAAAGCCAGGGCTGGCAGGAGAAAAGCGCCGATGGCTGTTCCGATGCCGGAACCGGATTGTTTTACCCCTAGGGCAAAAGCACGCTCATTGGAGGGGAACCATAGAAAAACACCTTTATTGGTCAAAGGTGATATAGTGCCAAAGCCGATTCCTACTAAGATTAACAGCCAGAACGTTTGGGTGAAGGTGTGAGCCCAGAAGAGACCTATAAAAGCTGCGGCCATAAGGGCCCCACCTACAAGGGCCATTTTCTTGACGCCTAATATATCGACCAGCCATCCCGATAAAAGGGTGGTAAAAACACCGCCCCCAAATACGGCCATGGCCAGAGTTCCCATCTGGGTTTTGTTCAAGTTTAGGCTTTGCATAATAAAGGGGCTTAAGGGGCCGTGGGCGAATTGCCCCAGACAGACGGCGGCCATGAAGAGAAGAAGTATGCTTAAAATTTGCCATCTATTAGTTCTGTTTTGCTTAAAATCTAGCATATCTTAACCCTCAGAAAAAATTATAAGAAGCTGTTTAAAAATCATTCTTCTAAACTAACGTGAGGCATGCTTGACCCTCAGACTAATGAGATTGGCCATACGAATAACAAAGGTAGAAAAAAGGAACGGTTTTTGTCCGTGGAATCGAATATGTTATAATTTTAACATAGTAGAACCTTTTTACAATAAGGAGGGTTTAAGGTGGTCGACAAGAAGCACGAGAATACAGTTTTTATTACTGGTTACGGGCAGATACCTTCAAATGTCCCATCATATCACCTGTACAAAGTCGTAGTTGTTGGCGTTGAGATAGATCTCGAAAGCGGACTTATTATTGATGCTTATTGTACGCTAGCCACGCCCTTAGCAAGGAGGCTTATATGTTCGATTTTGCGCGGGCGTAAGTTGCCCGAGGAGGTACCGGCTATTATAAAAGAGATTGAAAAAAGATATATAGCTTATTCTCAAAAGGCAGTAATATTTGCTGTTAAAGAGCTTAATAAGAGGTTTTTATCTTTAAAGGAGCATAAGGAAGAAAAGTGAAATTTTTTATTTAAGTCAGCAGGATTTTTTAAATTTTTGTCGAACTACATTAAACAAACTGAATAGCTAGCAGTAATTTGCTGCTTTACTTACAAGCTTAACGCGGTCAGTATAGTATATGCTGACGTCAGCGTTAGGCCCAGAGCAAAGTAAGTAAAGGTCCAGCTGATTGGAGTTGTTTATTACAACTTTACTAGCTGGACTTTTTGTTTTCGGTTTTGTTATTGCAGACAAGGTGGATGTTTGTTACCAATAGATTCTCTGCAGGGGGTGGTTAACTTCAAAAACGTAAAAATAATTATAGTTCAATGATTTTTTAAGTTTGTTTTAGAAGCATCAAAATTGAAGGAGGGAAAAGACATGTTTAAGTTTAAAAGAACGACAATTCCCATTGCGATAGTTTGTTTGCTGATCTTTGCGTTGTTTGTAATTAGCGGCTGCGGGCAGAAACAAGAAGCATCGGCTCCTAAACAAGAGCAAACAAAAAAGGAAGAGCCTAAGAAAGAAGAAGCTAAGAAAGAAAAGCCAAAAGGTGGAACCTTAGGTACGGCTTCAATTGGTGGCACATTTTATGTATGGGGTGGCGGCTGGTCAAAACTTATTTCTGAAAAAGTTAACTTTCCTATTTCAGTAGAAGTAACCGGCGGGCCAGTCCATAATATTCAACTAGTAGATAAAGGTGACATGACTTTTGGTCTCGCAAGTATGCCGGCGGCCTATGATGGATGGGCAGGTTTAGGTTGGGCAAAAGGTAAAAAATTCCAAAATATAAGAGTTGTTTTACCAATGTATCCAAGTTATGAGACATGGTGGTCCCTGAAGAGTAGTGGTATTAAAAAGATACAAGATCTCAATGGACGAGTCATTAATTTAGCTCCTAAAGGGGGCACGCCTGATACCTACGGCCGTCGCATTCTTGATATTCTAGGCATAAAACCTGCAAAAATTGTAAATTCCGGTTTTAATGATTTAGTAGGCCAGTTGTTGGACGGCATGGTCGAAGCCGGGTATACGACTGGGGGTTTGAACCATCCTGCCGTTATGCAGACAGAGGCTTCCAAACCTATCAATGTTTTCACGTCGGTCATGAATGAGGAAGACGCGAAGAAAATATTAAAGGAACTGCCTTCGTTTTATTTAGGTAAATTACCAAAGGGTGCGTATAAGGCAGTAACATCAGATATACCTGCCTTGCAGTATTGGAATGTTTTAGTTACTAATAAAGATTTGCCAGAGGATTTGATCTATGAGATTACCAAGGCCTATTTTGCCAACCTTAACGCCTTCAAAGATGTTTATAAACCCACGATGAATACGGTTCCTGAAGATATAACCAAGTCAGCTATTCCTATTCATAAGGGGGCATTAAAGTTTTATAAGGAGAAGGGTGTAAAGATTCCCGATAACTTAGTTCCTCCGGAAGCAAAGTAGCTGATTGTTTTTAGTTCAGTATGTAAACAAGGGGTCGTATAATGAATTGCAAGCGTAATTAATACGACCCCTTGTTTACAGGTTGTGTTAGTAGGTTGAAGGGGGATAAATATGCCCGAACCCGAAAAGGTTAAGGAATTTAATGTAATAGAAGTTGAAGGGATTAGGAGAAATCTATCCGGTGGGTTTAAAAAATTCGCCTACTTTGTGGCTGCGGTAATGTGTATATTCCATATTTATGTATTATTTATTAGCGGTATTGACCCCTGGCTTCTGCGCATTTACCATTTACAGTTCGTGGCCGTGATAGGATTTCTCTGTTTCCCGGGTTGGAAAAACGCCAGATCAAAAGTACACTGGTTAGATTTATTATTGATTTTGCTTAGTATTAGCACACTGATTTATGTTGTTTACAGTTTTGATGAGTTGATTTTTAGAGCCGGCGTACTCCCTACCAATATTGACCTTATTTTTGCCTTCTTTGCAGTAATCACTTTAATTGAATTAACAAGGCGGGTAACGGGTCCAGGGCTTCCCATTTTAGTCCTCGTGTTCCTGGTATACACCTGGGCAGGTAAATACTTGCCGGGGTTGCTTTGGCATAAAGGCTACTCATGGGAAAGAACCCTGAGTTTTATGTACAGCCTAGACGGGATATATAACATTCCTCTCGGCACATCAGCAACATATGTCTATTTATTTATCTTATTCGGCTCTTTTTTACAAATTACAGGCGCCGGAAAATACTTTATCGATGCAGCCTTTTCTATCGCCGGCAAAGCCCGGGGCGGCCCGGCTAAGGTAGCCATTATTGCCAGTGGTCTTTTTGGCATGATTAACGGCACTTCCGCAGGCAATGTTGTCACTACAGGTAGCTTTACTATCCCGCTTATGAAAAGCCTCGGTTATCGGCCGGCTTTTGCCGGGGCCGTTGAGTCGGTAGCCTCTACAGGGGGCCAGATAATGCCTCCTATCATGGGCGCGGCTGCCTTCTTAATGGCGGAATTATTGGGCGTGTCCTATTATAACATCATAGTTGCAGCCATATTACCGGCTGTCTTATACTATTTTTCCTTGTACTTAATGATCGATTTGGAGGCGTTAAAGTTAAACTTATTGGGACTTCCCAAAGAACAGTTGCCAGATAAAAAAACTGTCTTTAAGCAGATTTACTTTATCATCCCGGTAATCGTTTTATTGTACGTCCTGGTGGTCATGAGATCATCGATCATTTTTGCCGGGGTTGCTGGCATCTTGAGTTCCCTGGTTGTAGGCATTGCTTTAGGGTTGACCAAGAAAACGAGTATCATTAATTTCAAAACTATAGGCGACGCCATGTTTGACGGCGCCCTCAATGTGGTATCCGTAGCAGTTACCTGCGCTATGGCTGGCATGATAATCGGCGTCCTTTCTTTAACCGGTTTAGGTATGAAGTTTGCTACGATAATCATTAATCTTGCCCACGGCAACCTCTTATTAGCGCTTGTGTTGACCATGATCGTGACCATTATTTTAGGCATGGGTCTACCTACAATTGCAGCCTATGCCATTACAGCTTCTGTCGTCGCCCCGGCCTTGGTAAAGATGGGACTTCCCCCCCTTGTAGCCCACTTTTTTGTCTTCTACTATGCTTGTTTATCAGCTATTACTCCTCCGGTCGCCTTGGCAGCCTTTGCGGCTGCGGGTATAGCCGGTGCCAAACCTATGGAAGTGGGTTGGATGTCTGTAAAGATAGGTTTGGCAGGGTTTATCGTTCCTTTCATGTTCGTATACGGGAAGTCTTTATTGTTGATTGGAACGTTAAATGAGATCCTCTTGACGATTTTTACAGCTTCAATTGGTATAATTGCGCTGGCCCTATCTCTACAAGGTTATTTGTGGAAGCAGATATCTATGGTAATTAGAGTACCGTTATTTACTGCGGCGTTATTATTAATTAAACCGGGTATGCAAACGGATTCAGTAGGTCTTTCGTTGTTATTACTATGTATAGTTATCCAATGGCTTGCTGCTCATAAGTTCTCTAAGTCCGTAAAAGGGGATGTAGCATTTAAAGCTGATGCAAGTAAAAAAGTATAGTTCTTGTTAGGGTGTAAAGCATGGACTTTTCCTTAAGCGAAGAGCAGGAATTGCTCAGGCGGATGGTAAGGAGTTTTGCCGAGAAAGAAGTTGCTCCGGGGGCGAAAGATCGCGACGAGAAAGGCGAGTTTCCTTTGGAAGTTATCCGGAAAATGGGAGAGCTGGGCCTTCTAGCCCTCCCATTTCCGGAAGAATACGGTGGTATGGGCGACACCATCAGTTATGCTATAGCGGTGGAGGAAATCGCCCGTGTCTGTGCCTCTACAGCTATAACCTATGCCGCCCACGTTTCCCTTGGCACCGCACCCCTTTACATGTTTGGAACTAAGGAACAAAAAGAAAAGTGGTTAAGCAAGTGCCTTGATGGTACTATGCTGGCTGCTTATGGTTTAACAGAACCCGATGCCGGTTCTGATGCTGGCGCGACGAGAACCATAGCCAGGCTGGAGGACGGGGAGTGGATAATCAGTGGTTGTAAATGTCTTATTACTAACGCCAGTTATGCGGGTATAGTCGTCATTACAGCTTTAACTGATAAAGAAAAAGGCTCTCACGGTATAAGCTCCTTTATAGTGCCTAGCGATGCCCCCGGTTTTAAGCTTGGCTCCAAGTATAACAAGTTGGGATTAAGGGGCTCGGATACGGCTGAAATTTTTTTTGATGACTGCCGTATACCTCAAGAATACATTCTAGGCGCCAGGGGTGATGGGTTTAAGCAATTCTTACAAGTTCTAGACGGTGGGAGGATAAGCATAGCTGCTTTATCAGTAGGCATTGCACAAGCGTGTCTTGAGGCCTCGCTTAAATACTCGAAAGAGAGATTTCAGTTTGGAAAACCGATCAGCAAATTTCAAGCCATTCAATTTAAACTGGCCGATATGGCTACCAAGATTGAATTATCACGTCTGATGGTATATAAAGCTGCCTGGCTTAAAGACCAAGGTTTACCTTATACTAGAGAGGCCGCTATGGCCAAGCTTTTTGCTTCCGAGACGGCTACCTGGGCGGCGTTAGAGGCTATCCAAATTTACGGCGGATTTGGTTATATTAAAGATTATCCTGTAGAAAGGTACCTTCGAGACGCCAAGCTAATGGAAATCGGGGAAGGGACTTCGGAAATTCAGCGGATAGTTATTGCCCGGAAGCTGCTCGGCGAGGTGTGGGTTTGATGAGAATCATTGTTTGCATCAAGCAGGTCCCTGCGACCAACGAGGTTAAAATAGATCCTAAAACAGGTACTTTAATCAGGGAAGGAATAGAAAGCATTATAAATCCATTTGATCTTTTCGCCCTTGAAGAGGGACTGCGTCTTAAAGAAGCCCATGGAGGATGTGTTTTTGTTTTAAGCATGGGACCTCTCCAGGCCAGGATTTCGCTTAAGGAAGCTATGGCCATGGGGGCCGATACAGCCGTTCTTTTAAGCGATCGCGCTTTCGCCGGTTCCGATACTTTGGCTACTTCTTATACTTTGGCTGCCGGCATAAAGAAATTAGGGGGAGCCGATATTATTTTGTGCGGCAAACAGTCAACTGATGGCGAAACGGGTCAGGTAGGGCCGGGGATAGCGGCCCAATTAGATATACCTCATATTACCTGTGTTACTAAAATTATTAAGGTAGACCACGCAAAAAAGCGTATAGTAGTAGAAAGAGAAGTTGAGGAGGGTTATGAAGAGATTCTGACAACTTTGCCAGTATTATTGACGGTAGAAAAAGAGATAAACAGACCGCGGTTTCTTACGGTAAAAGGAATTATGAGAGCCAAAAAGACCGGAGTCGTTGTCTGGACGGCCTCCGATTTGGAAATAGATCCCTCTCGCATTGGCTTATCCGGCTCTCCTACCGAGATTGTGAAAGTATTTAGTCTGCCCAGGCAAAAAAGGGGCATTATTTTCAGCGGAACGCCCGAGGAACAAGTTGAGACCTTGGTGAGCAAGTTGAAGGAGGCCGGTTATTTATTCTAGGAAGGGTTAGTATGAGTAAAGAGAAAGAGAAGTGCGCTCTTTGTTTTAAAAAAGAAGATTATCATGGGGTTTGGGTTTTTGCTGAGCAGCATAATGGCACAATTTCTGAAGTGGTTTATGAGCTTTTAGGGGTTGGCCGTAGGCTTGCCGACCAACTAAAAGAAAAACTTGGAGCAGTACTTATAGGTTTTAATATAAAAAAGCAGGCTCAAAGGCTTATTCAATATGGTGCTGATGATGTTTATGTGGTGGACATTGAGGATGCGGCGCGTTTTTTAGAGGAAGATTATGCTGAAGTTATCGTCAAGTTGGTAGAAGAATATAAGCCTGCCGTCTTTCTTTTTGGGGCAACGGCTTTAGGGAAGTCTCTGGCTCCGAGGGTAGCTTCTCGCTTGCAGACCGGACTCACTGCTGATTGTACGAGTTTAGAGGTTGACCCTGAGGAAAAAGTGTTGATTCAAACCAAGCCGGCTTTCGGTAGCGATGTTATGGTCAGTATAGTTTGTCGCAATAAACGACCGCAGATGGCTACCGTCCGTCCCGGAGTAATGAAAAAAGTAGAAATGTGCGCTGCGAGACGGGGCAATATTATTGAAAATAACCATATTCCACCCTTAAAATTACGCAGCCAAGTTTTAAACTTCAGTCGGAAGCAAACAGAAGTTCAGCTAGAGCAGGCAGAGGTTGTAGTTGCAGTTGGCCGTGGGCTAGGAAAGGTAGAGAACCTTAAACTAATTAAAGAACTTGCCGGTGCTCTTGGAGCTGCCATTGGAGCCACGCGAGCTGTTGTTGATGCGGGATGGATTTCATACCAACATCAAATTGGACAGACAGGAAAGACGGTAGCTCCAAAAATATATATCGCCTGTGGTATTTCAGGGGCTATACAGCATTTGGTGGGAATGCAATCCTCTGAGGTTATAATTGCTATTAATAAGGACCCGGAAGCTCCTATTTTTGATTATGCTACTTACGGTATAGTTGGTGACTTAATGGAGGTGGTGCCCCTACTTATTAAACGGATAAAAACAATTAAAAATTTATCGTGAAGGAAGGAATTAATACCTTTTTGTCGAATAAAAAATATTAAAAAGAAATAGGTATTAGGCTGTTTTATCTATGAGGCTGAGGCAACTAGCTCAAAAAGCTGGTGGTGGCCGAAAGCCTCAGCGTAGATAAAACCCAGCTTAACATCCCAACCTCATGGTGATGCAAAGCTGGGTTTTTTAATTATTGAAAGACTGAAGAAAGAAGGAATAATATGGAGCTTGCCGAAGCCATACGCCAGCGCCGGAGTATTCGTCGTTTTAAACGAGAGCCTGTTCCTAAAGAAAAAATTGAAAAGATACTTCAAGATGCTTTTTGGGCTCCTTCCAATATGAACCGTCAGGCTTGGGAAGTAGTGGTAGTAACTGGTGAAGATCATGATAAACTGGCTCAGATAATTAAAGGGGCCTCGCAATACCTTAAAGTGAAGCTTGAAGAAAGATTTCCCCATAAACCGGAAGTGAGGCTGGCAGCTTTAAATTTTATTGAAAATCTAGGTGAAGCCGGAGCATTGATTTTAGTTTATATTCCACCAGGAGATCTCCGCTGGAAAGGCATAGGGCTTGGCAGCGTTAAAGATGTTTATGAATGGGAACATCGCAACCGCATTCATAGTGCTGCTGCATTAATCCAGAATATATGTCTTTTGGCATACGCCGAAGGATTAGGTACCTGCTGGATGACCGGACCTTTATTTGTAGAAGATGCTATTAATGAATACTTAGGGATTTCAGAAATGGAGTTAGTGGCAGTTATTCCCATCGGTTGGCCTGACCAATCTCCTAAAGCCCCGCCGAGAAAAGGGGATAAAGTCCGGTGGATTGGCTTTTGAGCTGAGTTCCAGACCTGCTGTATGGGGGGTGCTCCCAGTGGGCTAACAAAAAATAACCTCTTAGTTAAAATTACAACTATAATTCCAAGGAGGCGCTCAAAATGGGCTTCATAAAATACGAAATCAAAGATCGCATCGGCTATATTACGTTAAACCGCCCGGAAAAAATGAACGCCATAAACCACGAAATGTTGGTAGACTTAATTAAAGCCCTCGAAGATATCCGCACCAATCCCGATGTCTGGGTAGGTATTATTACCGGTACCGGTAAAGCCTTCTCCGCCGGCCACGACCTTTCTGAAAGTCCTACCGCTGGCCAAGGCCCTAAAGTGTACGACCTCTACGACCTCCTTAACCGCATCTACAAGCCCATGCTCTCAGCCATAAACGGCATTTGCTTGGCCCAAGGATGCGGCATTGCCTTAAGCACCGACATTCAGATAGCTTCTGAAGAGGCCAAGTTTGGCTGGCCTCAGGTCAAGCGGGGCATTTCTTCGGTGAGCGGACCCACCATCCTGGGACGCAAAGTACCCCTCAATAAGGCCTTTGAGTATCTCTTTACCGGGAGATTTATCACCGCCCAAGAAGCTTTGGCTTTGAACCTGGTTAATAAAGTGGTGCCCCCCTCCGAAGTCATGAGTGCCACCGAAGAAATGGCCAGAGAAATCCTTGAAAACGCGCCCCTAGCCGTCAGGGCTATGAAAGAAGCCACCATGATGACCCGCTTCATGAGGGCAGACGAAGCTTATAACGTTACCACGCTTATCTTGGACAAAATAATGGAAACCGAAGACGCCAAAGAAGGTTTATTAGCTTTCCAGGAAAAGAGGAAGCCTGTTTGGAAGGCCCGTTAAAATGTTAAAAAGTCTTATTAAAATTTAGGGGGTTGTCACATGTCTGAGAAGAAAAGCGCTCACCTGATGGAAGTAGGCGAAGAATTTGAACCTCTCGAATTTGTCGTTACGCCGGAGTTAAACCAGCAATATCTGTATGCTGAAGAAGATTTTCACCCCAGGTATATAGAAGAAAGCGAGTCCGGGCCACCCTTAGTTCACCCTGGCTTACTGCTCAATATGAGCAACAATACTCGAAGTCCTTCCTTTTATCTCCCTCCCGGCTGGGGCGAGATTCATGCTGCGGAAGAAACGGAATATTTAAATCCGGCCAGGGTAGGTAAAAAATTCCGGGTAACCTGGAAGGTAGTAGAGACCTATCAAAAAAGAGGCAAACCTTGGCATGTCCTAGATATCTTGATAGTGGACGAGGACGGGGTAGAAATAATGCGGCGCAAGATGACCAATACCTTTGCCTCTCCGGAATTGACAAGTTAAAGGGGTGAAAGAAATGGCCAAGATTACTAAGGACACCATGATAGGAGAAGAGTTTTCCGGTAAGCCGAAAAGAATAACCTGGGAGAGGCTGTGGACTTTCTCTGGAGGACCTTTTGCGGCTTCAGGATGGCCCAAAAAAAACCTCCACACCGATCCCGAGTTTGCCAAGAGCCTGGGGTTGCCAACGGTAGGTGCGTCGGCGACGCAATACCTGGGACATCTGGCAGAATTAATGATCGACCTCTTTGGTGAAGGGTGGCTCAAAGGCGGTAAGACGAGTAATATAAAGTTCATCAAGCTCGTCCCCGAAGGAGACGTCTTAACGACCAAGGCCAAAGTAATTTCTAAGGACGAAGAGGGTTCTGCGGTTAAATTTACTTTGGATGTCTGGTGTGAGAATAAAAACGGTGAAAAAGTAATGATAGGGAATGCAACCGGTGTAGTGAAATAAGGAAAAATTTCCTGGGCTCCTACTTGGAGGGGCCCAGGAAAGACATAACTTTTCAGGCCGTCGATAGAAGGTGAAACCTGTGGAGAGAGCAGTTAATTTTAATTATCTTTATGGATGCAGTATTAGGGAAAGAGGAAAAGTAATTTCTCCTGAAGAAGCGGCTGCGCTGGTAAAATCGGGAGACTGGATAATTACCGGCCATTCCGGTGCTTCTCCTCGGGCTTTTATTCAAGCATTGGTAAAACGAGCCCATGAATTAAGGAACGTCCAGATTACTCATGTACGGGTTGAAGGGCCGGCCGAATACCTTGAGCCAGCCTACGCCCAAAGCTTCTTTCATAATTCCTTTATGATCGGCCCTAATAGCCGCCAGGCCATGCTTGAAGGCAGGGCTGATTTTATTCCTAACCGTTTTGGCAGAACTCCCCATCTTATTCGTGATGGCCTTGTACGGCCGGATGTTGCCGTTCTCCACCTTTCGCCGCCGGATTATTACGGCTACTGCAGTTACGGTATCTGTACTTCTTACCTTCCTGCTGCTGCTGAGGTAGCCAAGATCGTCATTGGGGAAATTAACGCCCAAATGCCGGTAACTTTTGGTTCTCGTATCCATATTTCCGATTTAGATTATATAATCGAAGCCTCTTATCCCCTTTATGAAGTGCCCCAGCCGGCCATAGGCGAAGTGGAGTCCAAAATAGGCATGTATGTAGCCAGCCTAATAGACGACGGCGCTACTTTACAGTTGGGGATAGGTGCCATTCCGGATGCCGTTTTGGCTTCTTTAAAAGGCCATAAGGATCTAGGCGTCCATAGCGAGATGTTTAGCGACGGCATTATTGAACTCGTAGAAAAAGGGATTATCAACGGCCGCAAAAAAACGCTGCACCCTTGTAAATTAGTTGCAACTTTTGTCATGGGCACCAAAAAGCTATATAACTTCCTTAACAATAACCCTGTAGCTGAGTTTTATCCGGTCGATTACACCAACGATCCGATGGTCATAGCTAAAAATTATAAAGTTGTTGCTATTAATTCCGCTCTTGAGGTAGACGTAACCGGTCAAATTTGCGCTGAAAGCATTGGCTCCATGATGTTTACTGGTACAGGGGGGCAGTTAGATTTTGCCTTAGGAGCGTCTCTGGCCCCAGGAGGTAAATATATTGTTGCCATACCTTCCACGGCTGCTGGCGGTAAAATATCGCGCATTGTGGCCAATTTAAAACTCGGAGCAGGAGTTAGTGTACCGCGAACTTTGGCCGATTATGTGGTAACGGAATACGGCATAGCCGAACTGCGCGGTAAGAATATGCGCCAGCGCGCCAGGGCTTTGCTCAATATATGCCACCCTGCTTTTCGGGAGGAAGTAGAGAGGGAAGCCAGAGAGCGCAAAGATGTTCATTTAGATTAAATATACTTGGTTTGGAGGGTTTAACGTGAAAAAAGTCATGATCCTAGGCGCCGGTACCATGGGTAGCGGCATAGCTCAAGTAGTAGCTGAGGCTGGCCACCAGGTAGTTATGGTCGATGTGGCCCAGGAGTTCCTGGATAGGGGCCTGGCTGCCATTAAAAAGAATCTCCAGAGGAATGTCGACAAGGGCAAATTAACCGAAGCAGAAAAAGAAGCCATATGTAGTCGCATAAAAGGTTCAACGAACATGGAACAGGATATCGCCGGAGTGGACCTGGTTATCGAGGCTGTAATAGAAAATTTGCAAGTAAAGAAGGACGTATTCCGGCAGTTAGATAATATTGCCGCACCTGAAACTATTTTCGCCACCAATACCTCGGCTATCAGCATTACCGAGATAGCCAGCGCGACCAGAAGGCCAGATAAAGTTATAGGAATGCACTTCTTCAATCCGGCGCCGGTTATGAAGCTGGTAGAGGTCATTAAAGGTATAGCCACCAGCAATGCTACCGTGGAATTTGTAAAAAATTTTGCCATTGAACTCGGCAAAACACCGGTAGAGGTTAATGAAGCGCCGGGTTTTGTGGTCAACCGCATACTCTTGCCCATGATTAATGAAGCCGCTTTTGTAGCCATGGAGGGAGTTGCCAGCCCCGAAGCCATCGATACGGCCATGAAACTTGGCACTAATCAACCTATTGGACCTCTAGCCCTCGCAGACCTGATCGGTCTCGATGTCTGCCTGGCTATTATGGAAACCCTTTACGCGGAATTCGGTGATCCCAAATACCGCCCCTGCCCCTTGATTAAGAAAATGGTCCGCGCCGGATACCTTGGCCGCAAAACCGGCCGGGGCTTCTATACTTATAACTAAAAAGGCGATTAATTTAGACTATCTTTACGCTTTTTAAAGTGGAGGTTGACGTTGGATATGGACTACAAGTATCTTAAGATTGAAAAAGACGGCAAGATAGCCACAATTACCATTAATCGTCCTGAAGCGCTAAATGCGCTAAATAGGGAAGTCTTGTTAGAACTTGACAGTATTGTTGGCGAGATAAGCCTTCAAGAGGACATCAATGCCGTCATCATTACCGGTGCCGGCAACAAAGCTTTTGTAGCCGGTGCCGATATCGCTGCCATGCGCAACATGACGCCTTTGGAAGCTAAAGAGTTTGCCCTTCTTGGCCAGTCCGTTTTTGCTAAGATTGAGAACTTAAATAAGCCCGTCATCGCTGCTGTAAACGGCTATGCTCTGGGCGGCGGCTGCGAGCTGGCCATGGCCTGCGACCTAAGGATTGCCTCTGAAAACGCCAAATTCGGCCAACCCGAAGTAAAGCTTGGAATTACCCCTGGATTTGGCGGTACCCAGCGTTTGCTTTGGTTAGTAGGTAAGGCGAGGGCCAAAGAATTAATTTATACAGGCGGTATGATCGAAGCCCAGAAGGCCAAGGAATGGGGGCTGGTGAATGAAGTCGTTCCCCAGGAAGAATTGCTTGCCAAAGCAAAGGATATGGCCCAAAAGATAATTGCCAACAGCCCTGTTGCTGTACGCTTAAGCAAAGAGGCTATAAACAAAGGCCTTGAGCTCTTTATGAGCCTAACCTGCGCTTACGAGGCCGAAATTTTCGCCGACTGTTTTGCTGCAGAGGACCAGAAGATTGGCATGGATGCCTTTTTAAATAAAAAGACGCCGGAGTTTGTAGGAAGGTAGGGGGGACGATTTTTGAACGAAACCGTTATTCTTGGTGCTGTGCGGACTGCCATCGGCACTTTTGGCGGGGCTTTAAGCAACATCCCGGCCACGGAATTAGGAACGATAGTAATCAGGGAAGTTTTGTCCCGGTGCAGTTTGCAGCCGGAACAAGTAGATGAAGTACTGCTGGGCAACGTCCTGCAGGCCGGCTTGGGTCAGAACCCCGCCAGACAGGCGGCTATAAGAGCCGGCATACCTCAAAGCGTGCCGGCAACTACCATCAATAAAGTTTGCGGCTCGGGTCTTAAGGCAGTAACCTCTGCCGCCCAGGCCATCCAGTGCGGCGATGCCGAGATTATCGTGGCCGGCGGGATAGAAAACATGAGCCAGGCCCCCTTCTTGCTCAAAAAAGCCCGGTATGGTTATAGAATGGGACACGACAACCTCTACGATAGCATGATCCTGGACGGCCTCTGGTGCGCCTTTAACGATGTCCATATGGGCATTACCGCCGAAAACATAGCTGCCAGATACGGTATAACGCGGGAACAACAAGACGAATTCGCCTGTTTAAGCCAGCAGAAAGCCGAAAAGGCCATGAAAGAAGGTCGCTTTAAAGACGAAATTGTGCCTGTCTTGATACCGCAGCGCAAAGGGGAACCGGTTATTTTTGATCAAGACGAGCATCCCCGCTGGGGCACGACGATAGATAAACTCGCTCCCTTAAAACCGGCCTTCAAAAAAGACGGGACGGTTACGGCCGGCAATGCTTCAGGCATCAACGACGGTGCGGCTGCGGTGGTAGTAGCTTCGGCGAAAAAGGCGGAGGAGCTGGGTATTAAACCCTTGGCCAGGATAGTCTCTTATGCCTCGGCCGGAGTCGACCCTGCCTACATGGGCTTGGGCCCCATTCCTGCCACCCGTAAAGCCCTCCAGCGCGCAGGTTTAACTATCGACGACCTGGACTTAATTGAAGCTAACGAAGCTTTTGCCGCCCAATCCCTGGCTGTGATAAAGGAGTTAGGCTTTGATCCCCAGAAAGTAAACGTTAATGGCGGAGCTATAGCTCTGGGCCATCCCATAGGCGCCAGCGGTGCCCGTATCCTGGTTACCCTCCTGCATGAGATGCAGAAAAGAGCCGTTAAATACGGCCTGGCCACCCTGTGCATAGGCGGTGGCCAAGGTATAGCGGTCGTTGTTGAAAGGATTTGAGTTAGGTTTAGTCATGCCCAGGGACTCTATAATCGAACCCGACTCCCTGGCAAGCATCTTATTTGCCGCTAAGAGCAGCCCGACTTTTTGGTCTTGGATGTCAGGGATAGGGAAAAATATGATCAGGGCCATATCCCTGGAGCAATCTATATTGAGCGCGCTTCTTACGAAGATAAAAATAGCGATGTCGATGGTATCATAGCTCCCCCAGGCCAAATGGAGGAAGTCTTGGGGGAGCTAGGCATTACTAATGATACTAAATTAATAATCTATGACGACGAATACGGTTGTTTTGCCGCTCACTTATGGTGGAAGAGCTAACCCGCAAAAGGAATTCTTCCAGTAAATATAGCATCAAGAAAATAAACTTTGATCTCATTGCTTCCACTGAAGAAGTAAAACAAAAATTAGGTCGAGAAAACGTTATTCTTATTGATACCCGCTCCAAACAGGAATTTTACGGCAAGCAGGGGCGGATACCGGGGAGTATCAATATAAACTGTATAAGAAATTTCAATAAAGTAACTTATAAAAGAAGAGACTGAATTACGAGCGCTCTACTATGACAGCGGCGTCACTCCTGAGAAAGAAATCATCTGTTACTGTAATACCGGCGTCCGTTCGGCGCATACGGTCTGGGTCTTAAAGTTGCTCGGCTATTCCAAAGTTAAAAATTATAACGGCTCCTGGGCGGCCTGGACAGATGCCGGTTTGTCTTTAGAAAGGGGAGAGAGCAGTCGAAGTGTGCCGCAGCCTGGGAAGAAGTAAGGTTGATTAATAAGGTGAAGGGGTAGTAGCCTGATTTAGCTTGCCGATTGCGCAACGGGTTAATAGCTCAGAGGAGATGAAAGTTGAAAGAAACCAAGGAGCATAGATGTTTATGGCCCTTAGTGAACGAGCTTATGCCGGAGCCTATGAAGGCAATTATTACCATGCTTATTGTGAAGCGGTTCGAAAAATGGCCGCTCAGGACCCCATTTTGATGGCGGAGCGGAGTGGGGCGCAGTACCATTCCGAAGAGAAAAGGTTTTCCCTAAAGTACTGTGGCCAGCAGTATTACGTATCGTTTCCTGGAGGCGAGGTTTGGCTACCCGGACGCCAGCAGGTGCCGATAAGCGATCGCACCCTGCTGGTTCTTTACCTGACTATGGCCAGCGGTCTTCCTTTGCGGGGCCAGTGGCTTGCTTTTATTGAACTGCCAGGTGGGCCACACCATCATGCGCCTTTTATGCAGGAAGCAGCCCAACCCATTGCCCAGGTCTTTGGCCATAACCCTGACCTTCTTATACATGCCAGTAAACAGTTAGGCGGCAATCCTATAACTATGGGAGATAAGGCGGTAGTTATCCCGGCACTACCTCGTATACCTTTGGCGGTGGTCCTATGGAGAGCCGATGAGGAATTTCCGGCTAAGGCTACGGTTTTATTTGATGCCAGCGCGCCCACCTACCTGGATACTGCAGCCTTGTTTGTATTGGGTATTAATTGCTGCCTGAAACTCGTCCAGGCTGCTTATGAGATAATCTGCCGCTATGGCTAAATTGGTCTTATTTCACCACAAGAAGCGGGGAAATTATTTGGATTAATCTTCACCATTTATGTAATAATGGGGCTGGTATCACTTATCTATGTTACTTTGTGGATACCTTTCTTAACCCATTTACCTTTTGTATTACCCCGTGTGTCTGTGCCTACTCCTCTGGCATGGTTACAACAAGTCGGTCATACATTTTCCAGTATTTTATCTAAACAACCGTTATTGCAGGCCTTGGTAGGGGCCATGATAGTAGAGTATATAAGTGCCAGGTTCTCTATTCTCAGGCCAATAGACAGCCGCCCTTGCCTGCACCAACCTTTGCTTGTATCCCACCCTAATAGATTAATTTGCCAGGGTTGCGGTTTTATCATTACAACATAGGTGGGGATGCTCCAGACAGGATCGGTCTTGACCAAAGTCCAAGAAATTGTTAGTCTAGTTATAAAATTAGGGAATATAAATGTTAAGGAATTATCGTCTCTACTCAGAAATGGGGGAGTAGATCTCTCGTGATAGGACTCGTCAAATTGTTTGAGCCAGGCTACATCGGTAGAATAAAAGTCCGTAACCGCATCGTTATGCCTGGTATACAGACCAGGGGCGCAGATGCGGAAGGTTTTATTACTGAAAATCTTATTGATTACTATGCGGAAAGAGCTAGAGGAGGAGCTGGCCTGATTATTGTGCAAATGTCTTTCGCATGGCCAGAGGCGAGGCTTAAGCGTGGTATTGGCCTTTGGGACGATAAGTTTATTCCTGGTCTCAAGAAACTCGCTCAAGCCGTCCAATGCTATGGTGCTCGCATTGCTATCCAGATAGGCAGCCGTGGTACCAATCAAGATGAAGGTGTAGAAGAAGTAGCTCCTTCGGCCGTTCGCGCTTCATGTAGAGAAGACGTACCTAGGGAACTGACTCAGGAGGAGATTACCTCCTACATCGAAGCCTTTGCCGAAGCCGCGCGCCGCGTTCGGGAAGCCGGTTTTGATGCGGTGGAGATAAACGGTGCCCATGGCCACCTTATAAGCCAGTTCCTCTCGCCTTATACCAACCGACGTACTGACGAATATGGGGGCAGCGTTGTCAATCGCACACGTTTTGCCTGCGAGATTATAAAACGCATACGGGCCAAAGTAGGACCAGATTTTCCCATTTTAATACGCATGAATGGCGACGACTTTATAGAGGGTGGCATTACTATTGAAGATGCCATCGAGCAGGCAAGACTCTTTGAAGCTGCGGGGGTTGACGCTCTCGATGTTTCTGGAGGTTGCCATGAAACTTCCTGGTATGTGATGCCCAGCTATTTTTTCCCACAGGGCCATCGTGTACATCTAGCCTTGCCCATCAAGAAGGCTGTCAACATCCCGGTAATTACGGGAGGTAAAATTAACGATCCCGTTTTCGCTGAGCAGATTCTCGCCGAGGGTAAGGCCGATTTTGTGGCTATAGGGCGGGCCCAGGTTGCTGACCCTGAGTGGGCTAATAAGGCCCGCGAGGGTCGCTTTAAAGATATCCGGCGCTGTATCTATTGTTGCAATTGTCTTACCTGGGAACGGCGTCCTAGACTTGCTGAGCGCGGTTTTTCTTGCACCGTTAACCCTGCCGTACTTCGCGAGCGGGAATTCGTCATTAAAAGAGCTCCGCAGCCCAAGAAAGTCATGGTTGTGGGTGGGGGATTGGCCGGCATGGAGGCAGCACGTGTGCTTGCCGAGCGCGGTCATATTGTGGAACTCTACGAAAAAAACGATTACCTGGGTGGCCAGTGGGCTATCGCCGCCTGGCCCCCTACAAAACCGATTACAAGACCCTCATCCCTTACCTTACACGGGGTCTAGAGAAAGCGGGCGTAACAGTCTATCTTAACACTGAAGTTACGCCTACCTTAGTAGAGCAAAAAAAGCCCGATGCTGTGGTGGTGGCCACCGGCGCAGTTCCTAATAACCTGAACATTCACGTTCCGGTTGGTGGGCCCAGTGTAGTCCAGGCCAACGATGTCATCGCTGGAAGGGTTGCTGTGGGGCAGCGGGTTGTGGTAGTAGGCGGGCGCTATGTGGGTATGGAGGTCGCCGACCTTCTAGCAGAAGAAGGCAAGCACGTCTCCCTAATAGAAGCAGTGGAACTTGGGTGGGGCACAATCCTTGGCCTTAAAGCCGTACTGCGCAACCGGCTGGTGGAAAAAGGGGTTTATATCTATCCTCATTCCCCCCTTATGAGGATCACTAAAACCGGTGTAGACGTGGCGAATAACGGAGCTATACTGCACCTAAAAGCCGATACTGTAGTACTAGCTATTGGCACCCGACCAGTGAACCACCTTCTAGAAGAGATTAAAAACCTAGTACCGGAGGCGTACGCTATTGGCGATTGCACCGAAATTGGAGATGCCATGGAGGCCATTAACCAGGGTGCTGAAATTGGAAGGCTTATTTAAGGAAATGCTTAGAAATTTAGAAAGGAAGTTGCTAATATCAGTAACTTTTTGCTTTTACTTTGATTAAGAGCTAGGTAAATTGAGCTTATGGTGGCAAGGCGAAGATTTATCATGCCTGTCTTAAGCAGCGGTAGTGGGTATAAGAGGCCCTGACCTTATACACCTCCATAGCCCGGCCTTTAAAGAGGGCAACGAACAGTAGGCCCCTTCTTCCTGACCTGCGGCATGTCAGGTCTAAACTGGTGACGGCAGTCAACATTAGTGCACTGGTAATTTTGATACGGCTTCCCGTTAGGACCGACTTGATGCCCGTTCTTGCGAGTACGATGCCCGCACTTCGGACAAACAGGATTGTTGACATCAGCTTTTCGGCTCAAATTTGGTTACCCTCCTTTACTGGGAATTGATGGTATTACAATAAAGATTCTCCACAGGGAGGGGGTAACCTTCGTAAACCTAAGAATATTGTAGCTCAGGGTTTTAGTGAATGGTTTCGGAAGCATCATACTATCTAAGGAGGTTCCAGTTGTGGAAATTAGAACAGTTGGCGTCGTTGGTGCCGGAACGATGGGAAGGGGGATCGCTCATGTGGCGGCCAGGAGTGGTTTTAAGGTCAGGCTTTACGATCTGACTCCAGAGATACTCAACAACTCGATGGCAAATTTAAAAGCCCTTTTAGAAAAAAGCATAAGTAAAGGGAGGCTTACGAAGGAAGCCGCCGATGATATACTCGAACGTATTGAGCCTTCATCTGATTTTAATACTTTAAGCGAATCCGACTTTGTTATTGAAGCTGCCGTAGAGAATATCGACGTTAAAAAGGATATCTTCGACAGGCTAAGCAAAATGGTTAAGGCGGAAACGGTATTGGTCACTAATACCTCTTCCATTTCTATTACAGAAATTGCGAAAGCAAGCACAAAGCCGGAAAAAGTAGCAGGCATGCACTTTTTTAACCCGGCTGAGGTTATGAAGCTTGTGGAGGTTATCCGCGGTTATTATACCGAAGATCAGACTGTCAAAACAGTTTTTGAAGTCGCCAAAAAGATGGGAAAAGAACCTATTGAGGTTAAAAGAGATACGCCAGGGTTTGTGGTAAACCGCTTGCTCATTCCTTTTCTTAGCGAAGCAATGCAGCTGGCTGAAGAAGGAGTGGCTTCCATAGAAGATATTGATAAGGCCATTAAGCTTGGGCTAAACCATCCCATGGGCCCCTTTGAATTGGCGGACTTTAGTGGGTTAGACGTCGTCCTTTCGGTAATGGAATATTTTTATGGAGAGTTTGGAAAATCGAAATACGCTCCACCTTTAAGCCTTAAGCGTTTGGTGGCTGCCGGTAGATACGGCCGCAAAAATAAAAAGGGGTTTTATGAATACTAGGCTTATTAAAGGATTTTTGGAGGCTAACGCTACATGTGGTCGGTAGAGTACGAGGCCAACTTAGGCCGGCTGAATACGTTAATAACCCCTTTGTGATAGCCCAAAACTATAAACCTGTTTATTGCCCCTCAAGGCCAGGCTTTGGCGGTCGCCGAAGAATAGGCCCGGAAGATAGCCTCAAAAGGGCCTATAGCATTGCGGTTGGCTAAAATGGGCTATTAATGACGGTCAAGATCGTGATCTCGTTACTGCCAATCATATTGAGAGCACCTATTTTAGCCTGACGTTTTCAACATTAGATCAAAAAGAGGGTATGAAGGCATTTCTAGAAAAAAGAAAGCCGGTTTTTAAGGGTCATTAAAAAGGGACGTTATTTTTGGATTTAAAAAGGGTTTAGAATGAGAGGAGAGATTTGGTTTGGAATCAGTGGTTATAGTCAGCGGGGTGCGTACGGCCATCGGTACGTATGGGGGGTCTTTGAAAGATGTACCGGCAAGCGAGTTGGGAGCTACGGTTATCAAGGCTGCCATTGAACGCGCCGGGATAGATAAAAAAGATATCGATGACGTTATTTTTGGTTGCGTGGGCCAGATTGGCGAGGATGCTTATATTGCCAGGGTATGCGCAGTAAAGGCTGGTTTGCCGGTAGACGTTCCTGCCGTTACCATAAACCGTCTTTGCGGCTCTGGCCTTCAGGCAATTGCAAGTGCTTCTCTGGCGATAAAAGCCGGTGATGCGCAAATAATTGTTGCCGGTGGTACGGAGAGTATGAGCCGGGTACCTTATTTAGTGCGCAGTGCCCGCTGGGGTTACCGTATGGGTCACGGTGTATTTGAAGATGGTTTAATCACCATGTTAAACGATCCTTTTTATAATTACCATATGGGAGTTACAGCGGAAAATATTGCCGAAAGGTTTCATATTACCCGGGAGGAACAGGATCAATTTGCCTTACAGAGCCACAAAAAGGCTGCTAGAGCTATAGCAGAAGGAAAATTTAAAGAGCAGATAATTCCGATAGAAATTCCCCAGCGTAAAGGAGAACCAAAAATTGTTGACACCGATGAACACGTACGTCCTGATACCACCATTGAAAGCCTGGCGAAATTAAAGCCCGTTTTCAAAAAAGACGGTACGGTTACCGCTGGCAATGCTTCGGGAATTAACGACGGGGCAGCAGCAGTAGTAGTCATGTCTGAAAGTAAGGCCAACGAATTGAAATTAAAGCCCCAATTAAGAATTGTAGCCGCAGCGGCAGCGGGTGTACCCCCTGAGATTATGGGTACGGGGCCGGTTCCGGCTGTAAAAAAGGCATTGGCCAAAGCGGGTATGAAACTCGAGGATATAGATTTAATTGAGTCCAATGAGGCTTTTGCTGCCCAGGCGCTTTATGTTCAGAAAGAACTCGGATTCAACGAAGAGATAGTTAATGTAAACGGTGGAGCTATAGCCCTTGGGCACCCGGTGGGTGCTACAGGTTGTATATTAGTTGTCAAGCTCATGTATGAAATGAAATACCGGGGTGCGAGGTACGGCTTGGTCACCATGTGCTGTGGTGGTGGCCAAGGTGTAGCCATGATTTTTGAAAACCTGGTATAGGTAATGGCCAGGCCTGGCAGAGAAACTTGCTATGAGGTCATGGATATCATTTTAACAATGAAACACCACGGAGTTGGAAATGATCCCTTTTGCCAGGCCTGGCAAAGTAACAAAAAACTAGGTTTCAAAGATGCCCAGGAAGGCATCAAAGCCTTTTTGGAGAAAAGAGAACCGAAATGGTCTGATAGTTGATCTCGGCTGAAGAACTTGGAAATGGCTGCACTTTTCATGAAAGTTCTGGCTTAACTAGTAGGAGGATGCTAATGATGTCTGAATGTTTAAAAATGGATTTCGAGCCTTTATGCGCTGGAATGGGTATTGGAGGCATGCCCCATTTGGATCCAGCAAAGGCATGCGAAGTTATTTTGCAGTATACTCCTAGGGCGGTAACTCTGCCCAACTGTTCCAATATATCTTATAAACAAAGAAGCATGTTTTATAGTTCTGAAGGGCTTCCCGGCAGAGTTATTGACGATTTAAATAAAAGACTCTACCTAGATTCTGAAAAGTTTTTTGCAGAGTTGGAGGTTTTCTACCAGCATTACCTTGAAGAGGATATTGAATATTTTGCAACAAGTACGGAATTTCATATTGGTTACCATGTTATGCTTGATATTTTAAGAAAAAAGTTTCCTGACAATACAATCCTTTTAAAAGGAAATATAGCCAGCCCGGTTAGTTTTTGTTTTCGTTTAAAAGACGAAAAGGGCGAACCGATTTATTATAATCCACATTTTAGGGATGCCGCGGTTAAGCTTTTGGGTATGAAAGCACGTTGGCTTGAAACCCAGCTAAAAAAGGTAATTGGCCCTAGAAATGTTTCCACTTTAATTCTTTTTGCCGATCCTTTTTTAGAGGTAATTGGTTCTGCCTATTACAACCTGGATAAAGCTGATATAATCAATATCTTGAATGAATGTTTAGATTCTGTAAAAGGTTTGTCAGGAATTCATTGCTGCGGGAATACGGATTGGGGTATGTTGTTAAATACTCAAATTGACGTACTAAGTTTCGATGCTTATAACTATACCGAAAAGATAGCTTTATACAGCCAAGATATCAAAAATTTTTTAAACCGAGGAGGAATGTTGGCCTGGGGTATAGTACCTACATCAACTGAGGCAGTTGAATCCGAAAATGCGCGCAGTCTTGTAAATAAATTAATAGAAGGTATAAAGCTTCTTTCGAATAAAGGAATTGATGAGGTACTTTTATTTAGGAGGAGTTTTATTACTCCCTCCTGTGGAACAACCACTTTATCTGAACAAATTGCCGAAAGAATCCATGTTTTGCTTAAGGAAGTTTATGAATTACTTATGGAAAATTACGGGCATTATCTTCAATAAATAAAGAAAGGGGAAGAACATTATTAAATGAAAAATGGACAGGATTACATAGAAAGTTTGCGTCTTTTAAAAACCAAAGTATATGCGTTTGGTGAATTGATTGATAATCTAGTAGATAATCCCCTTTTTAGACCTCATATTAACGCTGCTGCAGAGACATACGAACTTGCATTTAATCCTAAGGCCCGGGATTTAATGGTTGTCGCATCTCACTTGACTGGCAAAGAAATTAATCGTTTTACTCATATCCATCATAGTACAGAAGATCTCATTAAGAAGGTTAAAATGTTGCGCATGATTGCCCAGCATACAGGTTCATGCTTCCAGCGTTGTGTCGGTTGCGATGCCTTGAATGCGCTGTATTCAGTGACGTATGAGATGGATCAAGACCAAAATACCGACTATCACCAAAGATTTAAAAATTATTTAGCTTATATCCAAGAGAATGATCTAATGGTTGCCGGTTCCATGACCGACCCCAAGGGGGATAGAAGCCTGCGCCCTAGCCAACAAGCCGATGCCGACCTTTATGTCCATCTAGTTGATAAGAACGAAAAAGGTATTATAATTCGCGGGGCAAAGGCTCATCAAACGGGAATTGTTAATTCGCATGAACTGCTTGTTATGCCGACGGTCGCCTTATCGGCAGAAGATGCCGCTTATGCCGTAGCTTGCGCACTGCCTGTTGATGCCCCCGGTGTGTTTCATATTTTTGGCCGGCAAACCAATGATGAGCGCAAAAAAGGGTGTATAGATCAGGGAAACGCCCGTTATGGTAGTGTTGGCGGGGAAGCTTTAACTATTTTTGAAAATGTTTTTGTCCCATGGGAAAGAGTATTTATGTGTGGTGAATGGCAGTTTGCAGGTACTCTTGTTGAACGCTTTGCCTCCTATCATCGTCAGAATTATGGAGGATGCAAAGTGGGTGTAAGCGATGTTATTATAGGGGCTGCAGCCGTTATAGCGGATTATAATGGGATATCAAAGGCTTCTCATGTTCGAGATAAAATAGTAGAAATGATTCATTTAGCGGAAACCCTTTACTCCGGATCAATAGCTTGCTCTGTCGAGGGCTACCCCACTCCTTCGGGCGCCTATTATGTCAATCCTCTGTTGGCGAATGTGGTCAAGCAGAATGTAACTAGATTTATTTACGAAATTTGCCGTTTAAGTCACGATATTGCTGGTGGTTTAATAGCTACCCTACCTTCTGAATATGATCTTTTTAATCCGGAGATCGGCCCTTATATTAATAAATATTTTTGTGGTATAAAAGGCGTCCCTACCGAGAATAGGTTTAGAATAGCCAGGCTTATTGAAAATTTGACAGGCGGCACTTCTTTGGTTGAAAGCATGCATGGAGCTGGCTCCCCTCAGGCGCAGAGAATTATGATTTTGAGACAGGGAAACCTTGAATACAAGAAAAGGCTAGCCAAAAATTTGGCTGGAATAAAAGAGGAGATCTAGGGTTTTTGGTGACATTTATTGATGATAGTGAAAGTAAAATATTGTGGGCATTGCAACCCCCAACTTGACGGGTCAAAACTAATCCAGGAAGTTGGCAGTATAATGCCGTGGGCCAGATTTGTTTTATACGATGATCTTCATTATAAGCATGTGGAATATAATTTATTTTTAGTAGTAAGTGGCTGTCCAGTGGGATGTGGTGCGCGTTCTTTACCTCAAGTTCCAAGTAAAATTCCATTTATTAGAGTAGCAGGAAATACTATAAATCAATGGCCGGTGGCTAAAGAAAGGCTTCCTGAAGAACTAAGTAAATTGATTTTAGAGCTAGTCTCAAAAAGATTGTCTTGATTATTTAAATAACATTGTTAATCGCATTAAGGAAAGGAGAAGCAGCAATGAAGGTATTAGCCATCAACGGTAGTCATCGTAAAGGCCAAAATACTGCCAGGATGCTTGCGGTTGTTTTGGAGGAAGCGCGTACTTTGGGGGCAGAAACAGAGTTATTGGAATTAAGCGACTATCGTATCAAGCCTTGCCTGGCATGTAATAAATGCTTGCGGGTTGTAGAGTGTTCGATTAAGGATGATGATATGAGAATGATAGCCGATAAGATGCTGGCAGCCGATGCCATAGTTTTGGGCTCACCGGTATATATTTGTAACGTAACCGGCCTTATGAAAAACTTTATGGATCGTACCCGCTGGATGCACATGCGCAAAAATCTTTTGCACGGTAAGGTGGGTGCTGCAGTGACCCACGCTGGCCTTCGAAATGGCGGCCAGGAGCTTACCCAAATAATAATGGAACGTTATCTCATAGGTCACGGATTGACAGTTGTAGATAGCAGGGATCAAGAAGGGGGGGTTTATAACCTTGGTCCTATGGGTACAATGTTTGAGCGTTTAGAGGGAGATAGGCTGCTATGGAAGCGTAGCGTGGACGAGGACTTGCTTGCTTTACATGAGTGTCGTACGCTGGCGAGAAATATAGTCAGGCAGATACAGCTTTCCAGGAGTTGTTCGGATTAAAGGAGAATCCCAGGTTAGCCCCGCCGCTATAAAGTGCCCCGCTTTTTAGCTTTTTAAACGTTTAGTTCTTAGAGTAACCCCAGGAGGAAAAACTTATGAGAGTGCAAGACCTATTTTCCCTGCATGGTAAAGTTGCCGTGGTAACAGGGGCCTCTATGGGCCTCGGCTACTACATGGCTACAGGCTTGGCCGAAGCCGGGGCTGATCTGGTAATTGCAGCCAGGAAAAAAGAAAGGTTGGAGGAAGCCGCTCACCAGTTAAGCCAACTCGGTGGACGCGTTATAGCTTTAAGTTGCGATGTTGCTAAGCCTGATGATTTAACTGAACTTATGGAGACGGCTCAAAGAGAATTCGGACGCCTTGATATTTTAGTTAATAATGCCGGTATAGCGTGGGCGGCGGCTGCTGAAGACTATCCACTGGAGAAATGGGAGCAAGTAATGCACACAAATGTCACGGGATTATTTTTAGCTTGTCAGGCCGCAGGGCGTATTATGATTAAGCAAGGAAGCGGTAAAATAATCAATATCGCCTCGATAACAGGTTTGGTTGGAATGCATAAAGATGTTTTAAATGCTGTTGCTT
The DNA here is from genome assembly GCA_030445865.1 of Clostridia bacterium. GTDB lineage: Bacteria > Bacillota > DSM-521 > Neomoorellales > Neomoorellaceae > JASUSV01. Next base: position 6,602 of record JASUSV010000006.1, on the reverse strand, counting down.
ATAATGCTAGTAAGGGTGCTGTTATAGCACTGACGAAAGATCTTGCCGTAAAGTGGGCGCCGTATGGTATTAATGTCAATTGCATTGCTCCGGGGTGGTTTTCAACGCACATGTCACGCTGGGTCGTAGAAAACCGCGGCCATATTTTAAAAGACCAAATACCTATGGGCCGAATTGGCGAACCAGACGACTTAAAAGGCGTTATTGTATTTTTAAGCTCGGATGCTTCACGTTATATCACCGGAGAAGTTTTGGTCGTAGATGGGGGCTACAGTGCTATGTGAAAAAGGGTTTAGCAGCTACAATTTTTTAAAAGGGGGCGATAGAGTTTTATGATTTAAGAGGTCGGTCTTTTAGAAAAGATTTTTAAGTGTCAGGAATTCATTTTTTGAAAAACAGAAAATATAATCCAAAACGGAATAATTTGAGTAATTCTTGCCCGGCATAATTTTTGCAAAAGATTCTGCTGGAACAGTCAGCATCTTTATCTTTATGTGAAGGTTTGAAGGCGAGGGGAAGATTAACATGCAGCCTTACGAGTTTCAAACTACTACCAGAATTGTTTTTGGTCCAGGTTTGGCCCTTAAAGCAGGAGAAGAAGTTGTCAAATTGGGTGGTACAAAGGCCTTGATTGTTACCGACCCGGGAGTTGAGAAAGCCGGTTTATTAAATGGGCTTATCGAGGGCTTAACCGCTGCAAGGATACCATATTCAGTATTTAACAAGGTTGAGCCCAACCCTTATGTTGAGATTTTTGATGAGGGTGCGGGGTTTCTAAAGAAGCATCAGTGCAACGTTGTTATAGGAATTGGTGGCGGTAGTTCCATGGATGTTGCAAAAGGTATTGGGATATTGGCTACCAATGGCGGATCTATCAAGGACTACGCGCAGGGTCTAAGTGTGAAAAATCCTCCGATTCCTGTATTGGCTGTTCCTACAACGGCGGGAACGGGAAGTGAAGTAAGCTGGCACATATCTGTAAAAGATAAAGCAAGTAACTTTAAAATGTCGGTAAGAAGCCCTTACGCCATGCCAAGGGTTGCAATTCTTGACCCTACGCTATTAGCAACGTTGCCGGCGTCCGTTATAGCTGCTACTGGTATGGATGCTTTCACGCATGCGTTAGAGTGTTACATATCCCCATTAGCTTCTGAGCTTACTGATGCTATAGCTGAAAGATCTTTAAAGTTAATTGCCAACAATCTGAGGCCTTTTTTTGCTAACCCTAAGAACATTGAGGCGGCGGGCAATATGCTTCAAGGAGCCATGATGGCGGGCATGCTGATCTCCCATGCCCGTACGGGGGCGGTTCACGCAATGTCCAGGCCCTTGGGCGGTTTCTTTAACTTATCCCATGGTCTGGCCAATGCCATATTATTACCATATGTGATGAGGTTTAACTGGGTCGCGCAGGTTGATAAATTTGCCAATCTTGCTCAGATTATGGGTGAGCCAGTAGACAGACTATCAAAAAGAGAAGCTGCTTTAAAGGCTATTGAAGCAGTTGAAAACCTCTGCAAAGATTTGGATATTCCGTTGAGGCTGCGGGATGTCGGAGTAACGCCAGATAAAATTCCTTTAATGGCCCAAGACGCTATGGAAATTGGTACGATGCGTTTAAACCCCAGAATTGCTTCATTGGAACAAGTGATAAGTATTTATCAAATGGCTTTTTAAAATTTATTAATTTATTATTCCTTAGGAGGAGGAACAGGGTATGTGTATCAGAAGAATAGCTATCCCAATTACAGTGGTATTTTTGCTAATTTCGTTTCTATTTGTAATTAGTGGCTGTGGACAGAAACAAGAAGCAGCAACAGCCAAACAAGAACAAACGCAAAACAAAGAACCCGAGAAAATAGTTTTAAAGGTTGCTGTAAACGTCAACGAGACCCATCATCTATTTAAAGAAGGCGTTAAGGTTTTTGGGGAAAGGGCGGAAAAATTAAGCAATGGAAGGTTGAAGTTTGATTACTATTTAAGCGGAACTTTAGGCAAGGATCAGGAAATGATCGATCTGCTTAATAAGGGTGTATGTGATATTGGCAATACCCACCCAACCTATAACACGGGGTTAATGCCTCTATGTAATGTCGCCACCTTGCCGGGAGCAGCTCCGGATGCAGGGGTAGCTACCAGGGTTTTGAACCAATTGGTTAAGGACAAAAACTCCATTTTTTATAAGATAGATTTTGAGAGAAATAACATTATTCCCTTAATTCCTAATGCGCAGGCGCTATATGAAATTGTGACCACAAAAAAAGCAGGGCCAGTAAAGACAATGGAAGATGTAAAAGGTTTAAAGCTACGGTCTGGCGGAGGCATGCTGGATGAAGTTTGCAAGCTCCTGGGTGCCGTACCAGTTATGACAACGGCGACCGAACAATATGATGCATTAGCTAGGGGCACAGTCGACGGAGGCGTATTTAATTTGCCTGCAGTGATCCCGAACAGAGTGTGTGAAGTTGCGAAGTATTCTACCTATGGCGCCGCTGTCGGAAGCTTCGTTTGTACCTGGTCCGTAAGCAAGCGGGTATGGGAAAAACTTCCTGATTGGGCCAAGGAGGCGATTACAAAGGCGGCGGATGAAGCGACAGAAAACCAGGCAAGTTATCTAGAGAAAGCTGTGCCAGATGTTAGAAAGGAATTGGAGCAGAAGTGGGGCTGGGAATTTTATGAACTTCCCGTTGCCGAAAAAGAAAGGATACACCAAGCTCTAAGTTCGGCCTGGGATAAGTGGGAAAAAGACCTTAATGGTCGCGGCTTACCGGGAACAGAAGCCGTAAAAGTATGGCGGGAAGCTATCAAAAATTACAAGGGTAAATAAGGGTAAGGAGTAGTTTTGATTAGGGGTAGGCTATAGTTTTATAGCCTACCCCCGGCGGAAGGAGTGGCCTTATGTTATTAGATGCCATTAGGAAAATATGGGATAAGATAGATAGTATCTGCCTCTCTATCGCTAACATTGCTCTTTTTGCAGCGATGCTAGTTGTTACTGCAGATGCGGGAGGGCGTTATTTATTCTCATCACCGATTATAGGGGATTATGACTTTACTACTTTTTACCTAGCGCCTGTTATAATTTATTTTATCCTTTCTTACAGCTATGTTACCAACGCTCATATAAGAATAGAGTTTGTCTTTGAGAGGTTGCCAAAACGCCTCCAGCGAGCGTGCCGGATCGTTACGGAAGCAATAATCCTCATACTTAGCATGATTTTCTTTGTTGAGGGTATTGAGCGCGCTTGGAAATCATGGGTCTTGAAAGACGTTTATCAGGGAGCCATCACCTGGCCTTTATATTGGGCTTATGCCCTTGTACCGATTGGCTTTTTATTCTTAGCAATACGCGTTGCCCAGCAACTGGTTGCTCTGATTGGCGCTAAGGGGGAATAAGTGGTGGAAGTATTGATCGCCGTTGTTTCGCTTATAGTTTTACTGCTCATTGGGTTGCCGGTGAGCTTTGCCTTGGCTGCTGCCGGTTGTTTGGGCATGTTTCTTCTGCGTGGCCTAGACCCTGCCCTAGGGCTCTTTGCTGGTACACCTTACCGTGAGGCTGCCTCGTATTCCCTTCTGGTTATACCTATGTTTGCTTTAATGGCTGGTTTTGCTCGGCACAGCGGCTTGACCCGTAAACTATTTGATGCGGCGCGCGCCTGGTTCGGCCATTTGCCCGGTGGCCTGGCCATTGGGAGTATAGTTGCCAGCGCCGGTCTTGGTGCTATCTGCGGCTCAAGTGCGGCCGCGGCGGCTATGATGGCCGGTGTTAGCGTACCTGAGATGCAGCGCTCTGGTTATGGTCGGAAGCTGAGTCTGGGCAGTATCGCTATAGCGGGAACCTTGGCTATTTTGATACCACCCAGCAACACCCTGGTTATCTATGGTCTGATAACCGAAGAATCTATTGGCAAACTTCTTATCGCGGGAATAATACCGGGTATTTTAACGGCTGTAATCTATTCAATCACAGTTATAATATGGGTTAAGTTGCGTCCCCAGGAAGCTCCAGTAGTAAACAAAGCTCGCTGGGAAGAACGAATTTCTTCTTTAAAAGGTGTATGGACTTTACTGATCGTAATGCTTTTAGTCCTTGGCGGTATATATACCGGGGCAGTAACGCCTACTGAGGCCTCTGCCGTAGGCGCATTTGCCGTTCTGATTTTAGGGTTATTTTTTGGAGAATTACGCCAAGGTGGTTTAATAACAAACATAAGACATTCTTTGAACGACGCCGGTAGAACAACGGCCATGATTTTTCTTATCATTGTAGGAGCCATGATATTTGGTTACTTCCTTACAGCCACGAACGCCACGCAAGCCTTGGTAAAATTTGTTAAGGCGTTGCCGGTTTCACGGAGCGTGATCTTATTTGCTATATTAGTTATCTACTTAATCTTAGGATGTTTCATGGATCAAGTAGCCATTTTATTTCTAACCCTCCCCCTCGTTTTTCCGGTAGTTACTGCATTAGGCTATGATCCCATTTGGTTTGGTGTAATCATTACCAAAACAGCCGAAATAGGTCTGGTTACTCCGCCTCTAGGGTTAAACTGTTATGTTGTTGCAGGTGTTACCGGCAATAAGGTAGAAGAAGTATTTTCTGGTATCTGGCCATTGCTCTTTGCAGACCTCTGCACCCTGGCCTTATTAGTATTTGTCCCTGAGATCAGCCTGTGGTTGCCCAATCATATGGCTGGTTAAAAATTTATTGCTTAACCAAATTGGGAAATCCAGCAGGTTCGTCGGTGTTGAAGATGAACATTCTCATATAACTAGAGGTACCTTGTAATGAAATCACAAAAGTCGAGATGTCATTTTTCGGTGGCAGCAATCTGTGGTGCACCGGGCTGCAGGTCTTCGCTAATGTTATTTGGTAAATTTGGTTATTAACCTGCAATTTGCGTGCTAAATAAAATGCCGTCCTTCCCTACCGGTTGGAGTGGCTTGGTTACAAAACTGTTGCAAGAAGTCTCCAGGTGTTGCATTATTGCATAGGCTGAAATTGATCGCTATATTTTGTTGCGTTTATTTGCCAGTATTTTAATTTTACCGTTGTTTTAATTCAACGTAATTTTATTAAACTTGAGATCCCAAAGTTTGACCGCAGGCGGCAACTACAAAATGAAATGGATGGCATCTTTTTTGCAATAAGTCAATTGAGGTAAAGTAGCAGAGCCTTAAAAATTGAGGGGTGTAAAGTGTGGCTAAGGTAAAGGCAGCGGTTGTCGAGGCGCCAGGAAAAATTTCCATACAGGAATTTCCTTTTCCTGAGGTCAGTAAAGAAGATGGGCTATTGAAAGTGGATATGGTCGGAGTCTGTGGTTCTGACCCCAAATATTTTTACGGGCGCTTTGCCCACCGGCGCAATTTTCCTCTTATTTTAGGGCATGAGATCGTAGGAACCATTGCCAAGGTAGGGTCAGAGGCTGCTAAAAGGTGGGGAGTGCAAGAAGGCGACCGGGTGGTTGTGGAGGGTTCTTTTGGCTGCGGTTACTGCCCTATGTGTTTAGCCGGAGCCTACCGCTTATGTAAAAATTCTTTGGGTTACGGCAACCGCATTGCCGCCGATGTGCCGCCCCATTTATGGGGTGGTTTTAGCGAATATTTGTACCTGGCCCCCCAGGCCATCGTCCATAAAATCGATCCCGAAGTTACCTTGGAAGCGGGTTCGTTGATCTGCGCGGTAATTGCCAATGGCGTACGCTGGGTTGAGGCCGGTGGCGTGCGTTTCGGCGATGTGGTAGTTGTTCAAGGTGTTGGCGCCCAGGGGCTGGCCCTGATTACGGCGGCTAAGGAGTCAGGTGCGGCTATTGTAATTGCTGCCGGCCTCGCAAGAGACAGGGACAGGCTTAAAATGGCGCTAACCTTGGGCGCCGATTACGCTATTAACGTAGAAGAAAAAGATCTTCTCGAAGTAGTTGCGGAAATAACCCATGGAAATTTAGCCGACGTAGTTTTTGATGTTACCGGTTCTACTGCAGCACCGAAGATTTCTTTTGAAATTGTAAAACCGTTAGGCAGGATCGTACAGGCGGGATTGAATGGAGGGAAAATGGTCCCGTTGGAATTAGATAAAATTGTCTGGAAAGAGGTAAGCGTCCAGGGCGTTTACAGTTATGACTATCGCTCGGTAAAAGCAGCTATAAAACTCGTAGAGTCCCGCAAATACCCCCTGGATAAAATTGTTACTCATTATTTCAAACTTGAAGAAGCCGAGACCGCCTTAAAGGCAACGGCAGGGGAGATAGAACTTCCCGGTTTAATCAAGGCCGTAATTGTTCCAATCTATTGAAGGAATTCGGACTTTCATGTCGAAGTAAAACTTTTAATGAAATGTTATCCTAACATACTTAACACGGAAGGTGATCCCCCATGCCCCCCATCCCTTACGGCTACCAAAACCGCATCCTCCGGATTAACCTCAACACCGGCTCCGTAACCACCGAACCCTTAAAACAGGAAGACCTGCGCCCCTGCGTCGGCGGCACAGGTCTCGGCGCCAAATACCTTTACGACGAAGTCCCGCCGGGCGTAGAATGGGACTCCCCTCAGAACCGCCTTATCTTCATGACCGGCCCCCTGACGGGCACCCGTATCCCCGG
>JASUSV010000040.1 GCA_030445865.1 Clostridia bacterium | reverse complement strand
TCGGGCCTCCATGCCCTCGGCCCCGCCTCCGGGCTCGGTCTCGCCAACGGCTCTTAAGACTCGCCCAAAGTCGCCTTACGCCAGCATCCCCGGCATTTTCATACTTCTTCCGGATGCACCATTTCTCAGGGTTACCCATCTTATTATTTCCCTAATATAAAAAAACACACTGCTTTTTAGCAGTGTGTTCGGTGCTTAATTTTATTCTAACATTTTTTGTAAGGCCGCCAGCGTTTGTTGAAGCTCTTCTACCTTCTGCTTAGCGAGGGCGACCTGGGCTTCCAACTCGCCCAGGCGCCTCCCGGCAACCTCTTCAAGGTAGCTCCTCGCCACCGCCGGGTCGGCCGTTGTGCCCGGCCCATTTTCGGCGCCCAGCACTACCCCGGCGACTACTGCCAGGATAAAAACTAAGGCGGCTAAAATAATTGCTATTCTGCATGAAAGCGACCGCAAAATATATTCACCTGCTCCCTATAACTCCCTATAAATTAAAGAAATGCCTTCTTGGTTTTTGGCGCAAGATGGAAATTGGGCGGCCCATAACCCCTAGCCGGTTGGCCCCTAGAAGGATAAGCACCGCCAGCACGACCAAGATGATAACGCCCTGGGCATTGGTTAAACGGGTAAGCAATACGGCGCTCCCGGCCAGACAGAAATCAACAGCATATATAGCCAGGACGGCCTGCCGTTGTGTAAGGCCGCAAGCCAGGAGGCGGTGGTGCAAATGGCCTTTATCGGGTTCAAAAATGGATTTGCCATTTAAAAACCGCCGGATGATGGCGAAAAAAGTATCGCAGATAGGTAGCCCCAGGATAACCACAGGGATAAAAAGCGAAATAGCAGTTGCGCTCTTAGCGAGCCCCATAGTAGATAGGACGGCAAGGTTAAAGCCCAAGAACAGGGAGCCGCTATCCCCCATAAAAATACGTGCCGGGTAAAAATTATGGGGCAAAAAGCCTAACGCAGCACACGCGAGCGCAAGAGCCAAAAGGGAAACACCCGTCTCCCCCTCCAGCCAGGTTATGACCGCTATGCTGGCAGCAGCAATAATAGAGGTGCCAGCAGCCAGCCCGTCCAAACCGTCAACCAGGTTGAGGGCATTGGTAACTCCCACCACCCATAAAATAGTAACCGGCAACATAAATTTACCCAGGAAGAAAAGGCCGTCAAAAGGGTTAGTTAAATATTCTACCCGGATGCCGCAAAACACCAAAATTCCGGCCGCGGACAACTGGCCCAGCAGCTTTGTCCAGGCGTTCAACCCAAAAAGGTCGTCCAGCAACCCGATGATAAAGATCAGGGTGCCGCCCACAAGCAGACCATAGGTTTGTGGGCCCAAAGATCCGCTTAGCAGGGCTGCAACCATAAAACCGGCATAAATGGCCAGCCCGCCCAGCCGGGGCATGGCGGTATAGTGTATTTTACGTCCCCCGGGCGCATCAACGGCCCCTATTTTCAGAGCCAGGCGGGAAACTAGTGGGGTGCTAATAAAGGCTACCGTAAAAGCTAATAATACCGGCAACAAATTCAAGATAGGTTCCCCTCCGGTTTTTCTCCTACTGCAAAAAGCAATTCCCCTTCAGCAGCGAGCTCATCGCCCACCCAGGCGCGGCCGTAAGCTTTCCCTGCCCGGCCTTTAAGCTTAATAATCTCTACCTCCAGGCGCAGCTGGTCCCCAGGTATTACCTGGCGCCGGAATCGGACGCCGTCCATACCTCCAAAAAAAGGTAACTTGCCCCTAAAGTGCGGCAATTGCAGCAGGGCTATCGCCCCCACCTGGGCCAGCGCTTCCATAATCAGTACGCCCGGCATAACAGGATAACCGGGGAAATGACCTCCAAAAAAGGGCTCGTTAGCGCTAACGTTTTTCAGCCCGACCGCCCGCCGCCCGGGCTCCATCTCGAGAATGCGATCTACCAGCAAAAAGGGGTAGCGGTGGGGCAACACTTCCTGAATTGCAGTTATATCCATATGGACCCCGCCAAAATTATTTTTTAAGGTAGGTTTATTTATTCGCCATTTTTTTATTTTAATCCTGCTTGGAGGAGGCCAGCAAAGTACCCAGCACCCTAATTTCTTCCACCCGCAACACCCGGCAAAAAAGCAGGAAACTGCCCGCTCCTATACTTATAAGCAGAAGGGTTTTGCCGCCCAAAACCACCGGGTCCTGGCCGGGGACAAAGAAAGTTACGCCTCTTGCCCCCAGGTACACCACGGCTGCCATAAGTAAACTGGCCAACCCGAACTTGAGGATCTTCTCCGCCAGCCGCAAGCCATCAAGCTGCGGCAATTCGCGCCGCAGAAGCAAATAAAGGGCCAAAGAATAAACCCCTGCCGCCAGGGTATTGGCCAGGGCCAGGCCTCCATGCCCAAGATAGCCCACCAGAAAATAGCTTAATAAGGTATTTAACCCTACCGAGGCCAGGCCAACTATTAACGGCGTCCTGACATCCTGGAGGGCATAGAAGGCCCGGGTCAGAATGGGGTGAGCCGCCTGGGCCAGGATTCCCAGGGCGTAATACATGGCGGCTATGGCCGTAAGGCTGGTAGCCCTGGCATCAAAAGCTCCGCGTTCAAATACGAGCCGCACCAGCGGTTCGCGCAAAATAACCAAGCCGGCAGCAGCCGGTAAAGAAGCCAGGCTTACCAGGGCCAGGCCCCGGTCGGCCAGGCGGGCCATTTCAGCTTTACGCCTTAAAGCGGCCTGCTCAGCCAGGGCCGGGAAGATGACCGTCGAGGCGGCGGCCACAAAAACACCGAGGGGCAAATTAACCAACCGGATACCGAATTCCAGGGCGGTTATACTTCCCTCCGCCAACCGCGAAGCAAAGAAACGGTTGGTGGCCAGGTAAAGCTGGATTACCGACAGGCTCAGAATTACCGGCCCCAGGTGCCGCCCTACTTGCCGCACTTCTGCATTCCCCGGCAAGAGGGTTAAACGGTAACGAAAACCTATACGCTGCAGATCCGGCAATTGAATCAAGAAAAAGGCGACAAAACTTAAAAAAGTGCCTACCGCCAGGCCGACGATCCCAAAGCGCCGGCCGAAAAACAGGGCCGTAATAATAATTACAATGTTGCTTACAGCCGGGCCCAGGGCGGGAGAAGTAAAAATATAGCCCGCGTTTAAAATCCCGCCCAGCAGAAGGCCGCATCCCATGAAGGGTAGAGAAAAAAACAGAATGCGTATTAAAACCCGCGCCAGCTCGGCCGTTTCCGGCCCAAAGCCAGGGGCCAAAAGCTTGACCAGCCAGGGGGCTGCAAGTATCCCCAGAATGGTGCCGAAAATTAACATTAAAGCCGTCCAGTTGTTGACCGCACTGGCTACCCGCCACCCCTCTTCTCTTTCCCCGTTGACCAGGTGGGCGGTTAATACCGGGACCAGGACGGTGGCGAAGGCCGTGCCCAGGATGCTCTGAAGAAAATAAGGTATGGTGTAGGCGACCAGGTAGGCATCGGTCTCCGGTCCGGCTCCAAAAGTCGCCGCGATGGCGGCGTCCCGGACGAATCCTAAAATCCGGCTTAATAAATTAATTGCCACCACCAAACCGGCAGCCTGAGCCAGGCGGGCTACCGGCGAGGGTTTAAGGATTCCGTTCACCTTTTTGCCTTTCCAGATAAAGGATTTGATTCTTACTATCCCAGCGCCCCCCTCCCAGGAGGGAAAAAACTTCCGGGGGGATAAAAAGCCGGCCACCGGATAATACCGGAGGGGCCTGCAAGCGCACCGGTTTCCTGTCTAGCATAGCGCTAAGTCGTCCTACTTGCAAGCTTAAATTGTGGCTGTTATAAGCGATATTTAAACTTGAGACGGCCTGATCCCAGTCTAAAGTGGCGCCGAGGGCGCTGAAGAGTTCCCTGGCCGGAAATAAGGCCGCAGTTTCCGTTTTTAGCGGGAGATCGAGGGTAAAATAGTTATCGCCGTCCAAGAGAATTTTGGGCAACCGCCCCTGATACCTGACTAACTGCCCCTGGCCGTACCGGCTTAAAGCCAGCCAGATCCTGTCTTCTGCCTGCGGCAGCGCCGACCAGAGGGTAACCGGTCCTAACTGTGGCCACCCATTTACGCTTTCCAGTTTACGGTCTTTCGAAACTACTAACAGCCGGTTGTTCCCGGCATCTACGATCAAAGTAAGGCCGCCCCGGAGGCGGGTAGCCGCTACCGGCCGCTGGAGGCCTCCAAAACGCTCCTCCCCTCGATATTCCCAAACCGTCTTCCCTCTAGCATCTATTTCCCTAACCTTGCCCCTACCCCCTAGGCCGGCATCGACGAGCAGGATATGGCCGCCGGGTAAACACGAAGCGGATACCAAATTTATTAAATCCGCGGCGGTATAACGCCAGGTTATTTGCCCCGGCGGCACCAAATATAAAAGGGTATTGCGGGTGACCACCAGGATCCTGCCGCCCTCCAGAGGCTCGATATAGCGCGGCGCCTCCGCCCGGTCGGGGAATTCATAACGCCAGATTACCCGCCCCCGGCCATCCACTTCCAATACGGCCGGCCTGCGGGGTGGGCCTGGCATCCCGCTGTCGGCGATCAAAGTGTGGCCGTTCTTCAAACGGCGGGCCGCCGCCGCCGGCAAGGGCCCGTAACGCCAAACCTCTTTCCCTGCGGGCGTCAGTTCTACTACGGCCGGATCGTGAAAGCTGTTGCGGCAATATAAAATGTTGCCGTTAGGCAGGATCTCGAAATTCCCGGGATGGGCCCTGTCTACTTTTTCGTTGTAGTACCAGGTGATTCCGGCTGTGGTTGCTGCCTGGGCAGGCAGAGTCGAGAGCCAGAATACCAAGCTTAAAAAGCAAATCCTGAGCAAAAGGGCCATAAGCATTGGCTCCTTAGAACTAAATCGTTATCTTCACGCTCTGGGTGCTTGCATCCCAGTCTACCCGCGAGCCCAGGGCTTCGGCGATAAAGCGAACGGGTACCAGCGCTCGCCCTTCAACGGCAACCGCGGGCGCCTCAAGCTCCACCGTTTCTCCGTTGACCAGGGCCTGCCGGCTGCCGATTTTTAAACTCACCTGGCGCCCGGCCAGCCTGGCCCGCACGGTAGCCGTGCTTTCCTCCCATTCCACTTCGGCGCCCAGCGCCGCAAAGATTTTACGGAAAGGCACAAAAACGCGATCGCCCATGAAGCGCGGCGGCACGTCAAAGTAGAGGCGTTCGCCGTTAATAAAGACTTTGACCTGGCTGAATACCAGCAGGGCGCTGGCCAGCTCGCGCTCGCTGCCGTCAGAAGGCCGGTTGCAGACCGACCCCTGGGCCCAGAAGGTAGTTGAGCCGCCGCCGTCCAGAGCCATGGCCTCTACGGCCCCCAGCTCTAGCATTAGCAGGGAAAGCTCTTCCGGTAGGAGGCCGGCGCTTTCGCTGGAACGCCCGTCGACGGCCACCAGCAGGAGTTTATTATCCGCCGTCAGCCCTACGGCCGACCAGGGAGAGCGGTTAAAAATATTGGAGGTAAAGCCCTCCAAGGCCATTTCCCAGACCGGCTTCCCGGCTTCAACCAGTAAAGGGCCTGCCGTAAGCACATCTTCAACCTGCTCCCAAGCAACGCCCGCCCCGGGGGCGACCCTAACTTCCTGGCCGGGCCTCGGCAGCTGGCGACCTTCGTCCGGCAGGGCCAGCACCAGGCGCCCCGGTTCTATAGGGGCGTTTCCTGCCATCAGCCCGGTAACGCGATAAGTATCGCTACCCGTCCTTTCCAAAATAATTTCCCGGGTCCCTGCCGGCGTGCTGGTATTTTTCCCCCAGCGGGATGTATAGAGGACGGGTTCTGAGCCGCTAAAGCTATGGTTTATAATAGACACGCCGATCCCGCCTCCGGGCCAGTAAATCTTCAATTCAGGATTGTAATAGCCAAAAATTATCTTGCGACCGCCGGAGATGCCAAGGGAAGGCCGCCACATGGTCTCGGTTATGTAAGTCTCATTATCCACTTTTAGAGTGCCTACCGGATAAACCCCTCCCTCACCGCGATAAAAATAACCCCCGTTCAGACCGGCATCGGCCCCGTAAGATGCGGCCAATTGGCTCAGAGTTGCCCCCTGACCCAAAGATGGCCCCCCGGGCACCACCTGGACGTCTACTAAAGGATTATTTAAATCGGCTTCCAGGACGTGGAATATAAGGGGATGCCCGTCAAAAGTCCGGCCGGCAAATAAAGAGCGGTACAGGCCCGGCCCTACTTCATATACTGCCTGCCTGACCGTCTGCGGACAAAAGTCGCTTAAGGTTAGGGGGTCGGTTTTTTCGAGAGATTCGGCCCAGGCCGCCCCCAAGCCCGTAAAAAATCCCAGCAATATACCAAAAAGGTATAGAACCAGCCAGTAGCGCCTAATCAAAGCTGCAACCCCTTCCCGTTCCCGAATCTAATAGTTCTAAAGCCAGGCGGGCATTGGCCAGTGCCCTGGGGCGTAATTCTGCGACCGCCTGTTCCAACCGGTAACGGTATATTTCCAGGTTTTGAACTACATCCATAACTTTCGCGCATAGTCCTTCATAAGTGATCGTCTCTATGTAGCTACAGCAGGGTTGCTCAACCTGGCGGGCAAAAGCCTCGACTTTGAGATCGTAAGGGATGGCCACAAAAGGTATGCCGAGTACGGCGGCCATAATTAAAGCATGCAAGCGCATACCCACGACCAGTTGAAAACCGCTCAGAAAACCCAGGAGATCTTCTGTGGGCAGGTATTCTCTTAAGATAGGCACCTCAACCTGAATGTAGCGGCCTGCTTCCCGGCAGGCCTCTAAATCATGGGGAAATTGGAAAGGCAGCAAAACCGGCTGCCAGCCGCGGGAAATCAGTTCCCCGGTTACGCGGCCTAAGGCCGGGTAAAAATTTTCTTGCCCGCGCCAGGAACGCAGGGCCAGGGCCACCCTTGGCCTTTCCGAAGGCTCCAGGGCATCCAGCTTCTTTTTCCCCTGCTCCAAGTTAAGTTCGCCTGGTTTCAACCCTATCACCGGGTCGGCGGTTACCTGAATTCCCGGACGCCGGACGCCTACAGCGCGCAAAAGGTCGCGGGAGGCGCTGTCGCGAACGGTGACCAGGGCCGCCCTATCTACCATCCTTCCTGTCAACCAGCGGCCCCATTTTCGCTTTAAGGGGCCAACTCCCTGAGCATAAAGCATAAAGGGGGTACGGCTCAGCCGCGCCAGCATGAGGATTCCCAGATAATAAAAAAGGCTTTTGGGCCCCGTCACATCCTGCAAAAGGCTGCCGCCGCCGCTCAGCAACAGGTCAGCCCGGCGCAGGGCCGCCCATACCTCTCTTAAGGACCAGCGATTGACGGCACGCACCGGCAGAAAGGCTTCGGTTTCGCGGGGATTATGGGAGAGGACAGTAAGCTCCACGCCCGGGCTTAAAGCCTTTAAAGCTCTCACCATACTAAACAAGACGGCTTCGTCGCCGGCATTGCGGAAGCCGTAATAGCCGCTAATAACCACTCTGGCCACGCGTAATACCTCCAGCCCACCTGGCGGCTGCCAGGAGCAGCAAACCCAGGAGAAGTCCCAACCAGAAGCCGTTAAAACTGCGCAATAAGGATATCGCCAGAGGGGTATGGATATGGGAAAAAGTATTAATTAGCGAAATCTGGCCGATTAATCCCAGCAGCCAGAATATAAGATACCGGTGTTGGTATCCCAGGGTTATGCTTAAAAGCAGGAACGGGTAACCGATGAGGAATTCCTTGGTCCGCGGCCGGGCAAGTAAAGCCTGCTCTAAAAAGTTGCGTACAGTGAGTTCGATTCCTGTGACGCCAAAACCCTGGTTGCCGCTGCGGGTGAAGTAGATTAAGGCCCCCGCGGCCAGGACCCCTACTGCCAGCAACCCTGCCACCGTCAGGGGATAATGCAGCCACCGCCTGATAAGCGCGCCCGCCTGTTCGCCTCCGCGTTCCTTAAGCATGATCAATGTAAATAGGAGCAGGGGCAGGGCGAAGGCTATTTTCACACCCCGGAACTCGTCCAGCTTAAGCATAAAGCTGGTGCCGCTTAAAAGGCCGACAAGCAGGGTAGCCCCCAGCAAGGTAATAAGGGTGGCCCCCGCCAGAAGCCATATCGCCGGCAAGGTCCGTTGGGGTCCCCTTCTAGCCGCCTGCAAAACGCCCAGGACCGGGAAAACCACGGCCGCACCTAAAGCCATGCCCTGGCGGGCCAGGGTCCCGTAACCCAAAACAAAGCTCAAGGGCCAGATAAAAATGCCGCCTAAACCGAAGAGCAGGCTACAGCGACGATAGCCGGCCTCTTCCAGTAAAAGCATGCCGCCGGCCAGGACGCCCAAACCCGATAACATAATCAGCCACACGGGAACCGGAAAAGAGGGAAAAGGTCGCGCCCGGCCCAGAACAAAACCGGAAGCCGATAAATTTTGTTTGAGCTTCTCTACAAAATCCAGATTATCCTGGAGCCAGCCCGGAGAGGTGGGTTCAAAAAAGAAACGTAAAAACAGGATGCGCATATTGCGGTCGGTAGCCGACAGGTTAAAGCGGTCCAGCGCCTTGGCCGGGGTCATGGCGGACATGTCTTTTTCGGCAATGGAGTGCAGGCGGATTGCCTGCTTACCTAAAAGCAGGGCAAGCTGCCTTAAACCTGCCTGAGGGAAAAATTCTATTAAACCGACAGGCACACCCAAATCTTTGACTGCCTGCACCAGGACCGGGAAATGCCGGGGGTAACCCGGCAAAATTTTATCGTTAAAAAGCAGGGCGACAATATGTTCGCGGTAGGGCGCCAGGGGGTACAAAAACTCCTTGACCGCCGCCTCTTGAGCCTGAGGCCAACTGCGCACTTGGGGAATGACGCCCAGGCCTGAAGATATGACTTCTTCCATTTGCTTCCGGTTAAAACCCAGACCCAGATTTGCCAATTCTTTCTTTTTTTGCGGCAGGCCCAAGATAAAATAATCATTTGCCCGCAATTCCTGTAATGGTCCTGGTAATTTTAGTGCCAACTGGTATTTAATCTGCTCATAAACGGAAATATCGCGCGTTAAGAGGTAAGTGTATTGGGGCCGCAGCTCTCCTCCTACCTGGGGCAGCATTACGGCAGCCTCATTCCCACCTTTTACTAGCAGAGCCCAGCCTTCTAAATCACCCAGGGTTTGCTCTTTAAAAAGTACCGCCGTCACCCCTCGCTCCTTTAGAAGGGCCAAAACACTGGCGGGAGTCCTGTTACTCCAGGCGGCCAGTTTTTGCACCTCCTGGTAATCTACGGCCATCGTAAGCTCCCGGTTGGCCATCTCCAAGTTGTAACGCTTTCCCGCCAGGTAAACAGAGCCTATTATGGCCGCAATAATTACTAGCCACAGGGCGATTTTATAGCTTCTAGCACCCATAAAATTACTCCTTAGCTAAAAAAATATAAATCTAAAAGCATAACTTAACTTCCATCCGGCCTCCGGCCGGGACGACGGGAAAAGTGGCCTTGCCATTTTCCAACTCGTATAAGAGACCGTTAATTTCTACCGTTCCCTCCAACGGGCGTAAAGTTTGCTTATCCCGCAGGTGCAGCGTTAGATAGGTGGGCTTCCCGCTGACTGCGTCCCGCGGCACCAGGCCGACATAATAGGGTAATCTGGTTATAGGGAGCACGGCAGGCGGCTGGGGCTCCTCTATTCCCGCCTGCAACTTGTAAGCGGTGCGTTCCTGTCCTAACCTGCTCAAAGCCGCCGAACTGTATACCACCACTTCCCAGGTCCCGGGCTGGGGGAAATTGGCCGCCACTTCAACAAATTTGCGCGGTTTGTCTCCCGTTAGAGTGAGGCCGGCAAAATCGCTCAACATTACTTCCTTTCCCTGGGGGTCGATCAAGTGCACGCGCGCCCGGCCCTGCAATCCCCCCTCGCCTTCCCCCAAAATATCCATCCGCACCCAGAACCGCCTAGTCCCGGGTGGGATTTGGAAAAAGTAACGGCGATGTTGAGCCGCGTCCAGGTTGTCTTGGAGTTCCAGCCGGTAGCCCGGCACCATTAAAGTGTACGCCTTTATAACCGTTACCAGCATAGCCAAGGCCGACCGGTTTTCTTGCCCGACAAAACCCTGCAGCCAGGCGGTGTAAAGACCGGGTTCGGGCGGCAGTTGATAGCTCAGAGGCACCAGGCGCTCACCCCCGGCAGGGACGAATTGGGTTTCTACTTCCGGTACCAGCCAGGGAGCGGAAGCACGCCAGGTAACTTCAACGGGCCCCGAACCCATATTGCTCACCCGGAAAGGCAGATAGGCAGGGATAAACTCCCGGGCGTAAAGCCCCCGGCCGAAAGCCAGCTGCCGGTTATAAGTCCTGGCCACCAGGGCAGCATTGCCCCTCCCCTGGCGCGTCAAATACTCCCAGCTGCCTCCCAAATCCAGGGCCCCTCCTCCTACCTCTGCCGCCGAAAAGTTGGGGAGGCGGCGGGCCCCTGAAACCAGAGCCTGTTTTACACCTAGAGCATCTACGATTAAACCCCGCCGGCTGGCGGCATCTAACAATAACGCTACACCCCCGGCAACAAAGGGGGCGGCCACGCTAGTCCCTTCAGCCAGGTAATAGGGCCGTCCGCTCCAGAGAGGCGAGGTGGAGACCAGGCTTCCCGGCGCCACCAAGGTCGGCACCGCCAGCCCGTCTTCGCGTGGTCCGCTGGAGCTAAACTGCCAGAGGCTGGGCCGGGGCACTTCCCAGCCGTAATTTTCCTTCCACAAGGCCGGCGAAAGGTAAGCCCCGACACCGATAGCGGCATCGGCGTTCCCCGGCGTAGCCAACGAACTTAGCCCCGGACCCCGGTTGCCGGTAGCAGCAGTAAAGATGATCCCCTTTTCCTGGGCCGCCTTGGTCATAATCTGGGTCAGGCTGTTATTCCCTGCCGTTCGGTCGCCATAATACCCAAGGCTGAGGTTGACTATATCAGCCCCCTGGTCTACGGCATATTTTAAAGCTTTTTCAACCGCCTCCCAATCGGCCTGGGCATTGGCCGTGAGTACCTTAATGGCCAAAATTTGGGCTCCGGGAGCAACGCCTTGAAGTTTGCCGTTGGCCGCCACAATACCGGCCACATGGGTACCGTGGCCGTTAAGATCCATACTTAAATGCACAAAACTTCCGTCGGGAGCCAGCTCGCTGACCACAAAATTCACCGGTCGCCCGCCGGCGGCGGCTAAAAAGGCGCCGCTTTCCCCGCGTTGCTTAAAGAGATGGAGCGGTTTAGCGCGGCTCAAATTGCCGTCGCCGCGCGTATCCACATAGACGGTATCGTAAACTCCCGGCTGGCTGCTATCTGTCAAAAGGACCAGAAAACGGTCTATGGTATTGCCGTTAAAATTTAAGTCCCACATGAGGTCTTCTTCGCGTAAAAAACCGTAGCGATAAACGCCGCCAGCCGAGGGTATGCGGCCCAACATAAAAATCTTACCCTCGATCTCGTAGCGGCCTTCCCCCGCGGGTAAAGTACCCCTGGTTTCTACCATTCCCTCGCCGGTAAAATCCACCCAATCCACAATCTTCTTCTTGCCGTCGGGCGTTCGCTGGAGATCGGGATGGCCGGGATCTACGCCGCTGTCGATCAAGGCTATCAAGATGCCGCTGCCGTCCGCCCCGGTACTATCCCGTAACTCGGATACGCCGCTTTCCTCTTTGGCCAGGGCCAGGCTCCGGCCCGGTTCGCTTAATAAATCACCGTCAGAGGGGTTTTCGCCTTCATCCATGCGTTCAAACCCAAGGCCCGGCTGCTGCCGCCCCGCGTCTCCCCCGGCAGGCCCGCTTTTACCTTGCCAGACCGGGGTTTCGCTGCCGGCGTTATAGCCCCTAGGTAAAATTTCTACTTTAATGTTATTTCCTATTTCCGAAGCTACATCGAGCAAAGAAACTCGCTTTTTGGCGTTAAAATTAAAATAAACCGTTTGCGGAAGCCTTCCCCTCAAAGAAACAAGGGAAACTTCCTGCCCTTGCTCCCATACCGAAAGATCTTCATCGTAAGGCAGGACCGCTTCTTCCCCGTTTATCACCAGCCTTAACCGCCGGCCTACAGTATCGATTCCCTTTAGCTCGCCGAAATAGTCGTATTGGTCTCCCCGGTACGCCAGAAAGCGGACGATTAAAGCGGCGGCTTGCGAGCGGGTGACTGCTTCCCGGGGCCGGAAAGTACCGTCGGTAAAACCGGTTATCAAGCCGGCGTCTGCGAGCCGGCTCACGCTCTCCCTTGCCCAGGGAGCTATTTCGGAAGCGTCGCTGAAGATTTCCCCTGGAAATTCCGGTCGAGATCCCTCCAATTTTAACAGCCTGTCTAAAACTACCGCCATTTCCTGGCGCTGGATATAAGCCTCAGGCCTAAAAGTCCGGTCGGGGTACCCGTTAAATAACTTTCTTTCCTCAACTAAATTGATTACGCCCAGGGCCCAGTAATTATTGGAAACATCGTAGAAGAAAGACGGCTTCTTCTGAAGGGCGTAGGCATCGGTCATAAGGCCAAGGGCAGAGGCCAGCAACTGAGCAAACTCTGCCCGCGTGAGCTTTTCTTCCGGCCGGAAACTGCCGTCAGGGTAACCGGCGACCACACCCCGGCTATACAAAATGGCGATGTCCTTGGCCGCCCAGCTATTTTTAACATCCGGGAAAGCCGCCGTTGCTTTAGGCGCCGGCCCGCATAAAAAAAGCAGCAGAGAAAGCGACAGGATAAGCCCAAACTGCCTGTAATTTTTTCCCATTACTTTGACCCCAGTCCCCGCCATAAAAGTTCGATAGCTTGCCTGGCAGTTTCATCCGGTCCCAGGTCTATTTGATCTAAAGCCAGCCTATGGCCGAGAGAAACCAGGACACCGAAAATAAGGGTGGCCGCCAGGCTAGGGTTAACGGGGTTTAATTCGCCGCCTTTAATCCCTGCCTCGACCAAAGCGGTAAACAGCTTTATTTTTTCCAGCCGCTGCTGGTATACCCAGCTGCAGAACTCGGCCCCCAAAGGAGGCCGTTCGGTTAAAAGCAGGCGGGCCAGGTCGCGGTGGTTATAGGCGAAATGGAGGAAGGTGCGAAAGATTAATTCCAGCTTCTCGCGTGTAGTTGCGGCCCGGGTCAACACCTCTTGGAGAGGGGCGAGGTGGGCCAAGCTGCCTTCGGTCAATAAACGTTCAAAGAGATCCTTTTTACTGCGAAAATACTCGTAAACCGTGCCCTTACCGACACCTGCCGCCAGGGCGATCTCCTCAATGGTTGCCCGGTAAAAGCCTTTGGCGGCGAAAACTTTAGCCGCCGCCTCAAGAATGATCTGCCTTTTAGAAAGGCTTTCTTTCTTTTCCAAGGTAAACCTCCCCAGCACTCCGACCGGTCGGTCGGTTGCCAAGCCTATTATAATGGTTGCCGGAAATCGCGTCAATCGTCGCCTGACCTGGCTTATTTACTAAATTATGGCAAAAGCTCGGGCCGGGAGACGTCGCCGGCTTTTTCTTTTAGAAAGCCGATTTAATCCCCTTTGGCCACAACCACCTCGGCCATAAAGATGCCGGCTTCTATTTCACCCACGATTAAAACCTGGTCACCTATTTCCAGGTCGTCTAACTCCTGTACCCTCCGGTTGCGGATGATTAGGGTATCGCTATCTACAAAGGCTTCTTGCTTTGATACGGTACCTCGGACCCGTTCCAACACAATCACTCTGGCTTTCTGATTGATATTACTGATAACGCCAGTGAGGTAATCGAGATAAACCCCGCTTTCGGCATCGATGCGCACCACCTGGTTGCCCTCGACCCTGACTTCCACATAATCACCCTGCTTGAGTTCGCCCAAGGCGATATCTTTACCCAGCCGCCGCAGGCGTGCTCCGGCGGCCACGCTAAAGGTTTCTTCTTTGCCGTCTTTATTTATGATGGTAATTGAAGGGTTCGCGGAAATAACGATGGCTTTAAGCGTTCCTTGTATATCTCGAATTTCGGCAGTGGCCCGCAAATCGGTAATGACCCGGTTTTTCAACTCTAATTTGACTCCATCGCCGGCCAGGATGTCGCGCAGGCTGGTCGTCTCGCCGTTCCGCCTTATGGTAGCCTGCTCGCTCACCCACAGGTTCCATTCGACGCCGTTTTTATCTTTAACCGTAATGCTCTCCCGGGGCGCAAAAGATATCCCTACTACCGTTCCCTCGAGTTCCCAGTCTAAGTCGCGGGCGCTGAGTTCTATTACTTCGCCATTTCTAACTTGGATAGTAGCATACTGCCCCGGAACCAGATCCTGCCATTCAGCCTCGTCTCCCTCGATCTCTATTTGGCTTTCGGGAACGAGCTTAAAGGTAACCAAGCTACCGCCGTTTAACTTCAACTCTACCTCTTGCTCGTTTATCCTCTCGATAGTACCCGTATATTCCTGTTGGCTGGAGGTAGCTTCCACTTTTAAAGCTACGCCGGACCGGGCCGCTACCGCAACTTCCTGACCGGGCCTGAAAAGCTGGTAGGAAACTTGCCGTCCATCCAGTTCAAACTGCGTGCTCTCCGTGAGGTTAAAGGTGACTTCTCCGCCGCCGCTCCGTATGAGCGTTATCTTGCCCTCGCCGATAGTTTTGATATTTCCCCGGACAACTGTACGCACTTCCCGCAAACTTCCGGGCGGCAGGACTTCTGCGAATATGGCCTGGCCGGAAGCATCGGTTATAACCTGGAGCTCGTCACCAGGGGCCAGCTGGTTATAACCTGCCCTCCTACCCTGGCGGAAAATAGCCGCCCCCGGAGCCAGAGTTATGGTCCGCGTATTTCCGACTCCATCGTCGAGCAAAAAGGATGCAGGAGGTATGAGGTAAGCAATTTTACCCCAAAGCTCATTGTCCGCTAAACGGCCGGCCTCGCGATCAACCCGCGCCAGAAGTGTAGCCATTTCGGCGCGCGTAAGTGTATCTAACGGCCGGAAATAGCCCTGGCTGTCACCGGACATCAAACCTTTTTCCTTCAGCAGGGCTACGTAACCTATAGCCCAAGAGGGAATATCTTTTACATCTTTATAAGCCAGAATTATACTGCTTCTCGCACGGGCTAACTCCGTTAACCCCAGAGCCCGGACGATAAACACGGCCACTTCAAAACGTTTAGCGGGCTCTTGGGGCCGCAATTCTAAAAGGTCGGCGCCGGCGATGATTCCCTCGCGCAGAGCTATAGCTAACGCCGGCCGCGCCCAAGCGCTAATTTTGTTGGCGTCCCTAATAGCACTTAAGTCCTCGCTGCCGGTTGCGGACAGCTTTAAAACCCGGACGAGCATGGCGAGGGCCTGCTCGCGGGTTAAGGTATCGCCGGGGCCAAATTTACCGCCCCCTAAACCGCCGAGCACGCCCTTGGCCGCCATTTTGATAATATCCTTTTCCGCCCAGTGGCCGGCTACATCTTTAAAAGATACTTCGGCGGCCGTGGCCGGATAGCTTGGTAAAAGAGCCAGGATAAAGAAAAAAATTAAGTAAAAAGCAAATATTCTTTTCTTCTGCACCTCTCATACCTCGCTTCCTAAATAAGTAATTTCACATACGAAGTTCTACACTTTACCTGATAATTCCTGCACCTTTTATAAATATAGACGTCCCGGCGATGAAAAAGTTCCCGGTATTAACCAAAGGGGGGTCTCTACGGACCCCCCTTCGCCGGCAAAAAGCTTTGCGACTAAACCGGATTAACTGGCAGCTTTGGCGCCGTCGGCCTCTTTGCTCTCGGCCTTGGCCTTTTCTTTATAGCTTTCGCTCCGGTAATCGGTAGTGTGGAAGCCCGGAGCGAGGTAAAGAACGCTGACATTACGGCTAATTAACCGTTGCACCGGTCCGCCGCAAGTCGGGCATTTCTCAAGCGGCGGGGCGGTAATGCGCTGTTGGGTTTCAAAAACTCCGCATTTAGTGCATCTATACTCATAAGTAGGCATAAATGTAGCCACCTCCGTACTTTTATCTACCACAACCTGTTATAAGCCAGTAAGGGGGGATTTGTCAAGGGATCGGGAACCTACGAAGTAACTATCACGTCTAAAATTTATAGAGGCTGAAGGTTTTGTAGCCTCCTCGTCGAATATATAAGTAAAACTTTTCCAAATTACTAACGAAAGGTGAGAATCATGCACAGATTGTCTGCTCTTTTCGCAACCCTGGTACTATTTCTGGCCCTCCTGCCCCTGACCCCCGCCGCCGGCGCTCAAGAACTAGATCCCCAATCCCTGCTGCAAGTGTTCCCGGAAGCACCGGACGTTTCCCAACCTATAAGCCGCGGCGCTTTCGCCGCCCTTCTCGTTAAAGCCGCCGGCCTGCCACTCTCCGGGAGCCAAAACGACCTGCCCCGGGATGTAGATAAACAAAGCTGGTTTACGCCGGCCCTGCTGGCTCTAAAAGAAAAGGGCATTATGCGGGGCTACCCCGACGGTACTATGCGGCCCTTAAACCCTTTAAGCCGCCTGGAGGCGGTAGTTTTGGCGGCCCGTACCCTAGGCCTGCCCGACACGGTAAGCAAAGCGAATGAGGTCCCGGTGCTGCCGGAAGATAACTGGGGTTATGCCCCCTATAGCTGGCTTTTAAGCCAGCGCCTGCTTTCCGATAAGGATGATCCTTTGGGTATTCTCACCATCGGCGCAGCCGCAGACTTCTTAACCAAAGTTTTTGGCAGTGATCCCGAAGCCCTGGCCATTGTGGAAAAAGCGCAACAAGCACAAACAAAAATTAAAGGGGTAAGCTTCCAGGGAGACTTTCGGATGATAATGCAACCGCGGTCCGATTCGGCAACCAAAGAATTTCCCGAAATGAGGATCAAAGGCCGGATCAGCACCGATATGGTGCTCCCCGCAACCCTGCACCAGTCCTTCCAGATGCACCTCGAAATTCCCGGGGGAGCAGGGAGTGCAGGCCAAATGCCGCCTCAACTAGAAATGGAGCAATACCTGGTGGAAGGGGTTATGTATCAGAAGTTGACCGACCCGCAGACCGGAAAATCAGAATGGGTACGGCTGCCTAAAGAAATGACGCCGGATATAGGAGCAATTATAGAACAGGGCCAAAAGGCCAACGTTTATAGGCGGGGCATACCCGAGGAACTGAGGCCTTATTTTCACTACCAACTTTTAGGTACCACCACCCTGGCAGGGCAACAGGTCTACCAGGTAGGCTATTACGGCCGCATTGACGATTTTAATGCCTTCTTTAAGCTGGCCGTTCCCGAAACCGTGCGGGGGATGATCGCTAACCCCGAATTCCAAGAAAGCATAAAAGCAGCCGGTGATTTGATTAAATCTATATCTTACTGGGGCATAGATTATATCGGCGTAGATAATTACCTGGCCTACGCCGGTGAGTTTAAAGCCGTGGTAGCTTACAAAGACAAATTTTTAGGGCAGCCCTTTCCCCTGGAAACTATGGAAATACAAATGAAAATAGGCAAATATACTTACGGGGATGGGGTAAAAATCCAGCTACCCCCCGAGGCCCAGGAGGCCAAAGAACTGCCGTTACCCGAGGA
>JASUSV010000039.1 GCA_030445865.1 Clostridia bacterium | reverse complement strand
GCCCCTCGGGGGGCAAATCAAATATCCGGAAGGAGGCGAATGCCTGGTCTGGGGGCCGGCTTGGCTGGTGATAAAAACAGTCAAGTTTTTTGAACCAGGGTTTTGTTGTCCCTTCCTTCTTTGGTACTATGACCCCATCCGACTCCCTCTCCGCCACCAGTCAATTTCACCTCTCCGGCTTATATGCCGGTGTTTTACAGGTTATCCCGTGCGGAGGAGGGCCTCGCTAGTTCCCCTGCTTACTTTCTCAGCATACCGCTCCCCATACGCCGAGAGGTCCTCGGTGCTGCCTCTTCAAGTCCTTCACACCTTCCGTGCCTTCGCCCAAGGATGCAGGGCTCAGCTCCTCCTGTACCCCTTGCGGGGTCCACTTACGACGCGGCAGGATTCACTTGATGTTACAATCTGCTGATTTGCTCGCACCCTTTTTCGGGTACTTTGTCACGGCGCTTTGACGTTGGGATTTCTCCTCGCGTCAGCCGTCAGCTACCGGGCGGCTTGACCCCTTACCCGGGTTAGACTTTCACCAGCTAGCAAGCATAGGCTTCCCTAGTCACGCCATGGTTCGCGGAGAGGGCGCCAGTTCCCATGGGTGGCTCCTCTACGTGCTCGAAGCAACAATCTACGGCACCTCGAAATTCCCGCGCCCAAACTCCTTCACGGACTCACTGGTGCCAAGGAATCCCGGCGTCTGTTCCAACCGAAGCGGTATCTTAGCCCCTGTTCCTAATCCATTTTCATTCATCACGGTGCGCTCCGCGCGGGGTAACTCCTTTGTTTTTTTCTCCTTTGTTTTTTCTTAATATACAGAAAAGATGCCCCAAATCTGTTACGAAATTTTAACGAATCTATGAAGTTTAAACCCTGCCCCTACAGGGTTTTTTGTAACAAAATCGTTAAACTTTCGCCACCGATTTGTAAACTTTTAATTTTATATTTATCTTAAGACAAAAAGCGGCATGGAAGGGGAATTATAAAGCCCCTGCACTTCGCTCGCAAATCAAAGAGGTGAGAGATTGTTGAAGAGTAAAAATCTGATTGTCATACGTGCGATACTTATAGGGTGCGTAGCCGCCCTCTCTCTACTGGCCTTTTACTTTTTGTTGGTGGGATTTAGCTCTCGCTCCTGGCACTACAGTCTGGAACTCTTAACCAAAGATCGCTTCTACGCCGTTGCCATTGCCGCCGGGTTTGGCGGGCAATTGGGTCTTTTAAGTTACGTAAAACAGTTAAAGAAAATGATCAGGATGCGTGGGGCATGGTGACCACTACCTCAGGAACTGGAACATCCACGGTATCCATGGTAGCCTGTTGTCTGCATCACCTAGGTGACTTTGTTCCAATTCTAGGGGGCATCCGGGGCAGCGATCTTTTTTGAACAGTATCGTTACCCGGTGATGTTGATTGGCATCGGCATCAACGCGTTAGGCATCTTTATGATGTTACGCCTTATAAGTAAAAACCGTCTCTGGCCATCCCAGGTATTTATACAGACTAATAAAAATCAAGGAATAATCAACGGAAGGGTGAAATCTTTGCCTACAATAAAGGTAATGCTGGTATTTGTAGCAGTTCTACTCTTGCTTTTAACCGTTTCATTAAGTGGCTGTAACCGGGGCCAAGCAAAGGTAGGAGAAAATTTTGAGACACCTGTGGCTGACCAGGATAAGGACCGGCCCTCAGATAAATCTACCAGCGGGGTTCCGATAACTACCCCTTCAGATAGCCAGGGACAAAAGAAATCTTCTTCTACCAGCTCCAAGAAGGATGTTGAGTCGGCGTCTAATAATGAAAGGCCGCAGTCCCCGGCTCCTCAACCTCTGGATAAAACCCAGGTTAAAAGGCCGGTAGAAACTAAATTTTATGAACGGCAGAATTACCAGGGTGGGGTGGAAATAGTTGCTATCTGGTTAACTCCGGAATATATGCAAGCCCGGGGCCTTAAATTAACTCCGGAGCAGGAACAGGATATGACTAAAAACCTTGTCTTTCACCTGGCTTTTACTACCCACTCGGGCGACCTTACAACCTTTAACGTAGCGGCAGCAGCGCAACTGGAAATTAACGGCCGGAAGGTAGGGCCCGGGACTTGGGAGTACGTATTCCGGGATTCCCACCACCCTGAGGGATTGCTACGTTTCCCTGCCCCTAAATCGGAACCGGTTAAGGAATTAAGACTTACTATCGCCAATCTACGTGGCATACCCTTGCGAGAGTTTGTATGGAAGTTATGAAACCTTTACCTAAAGGGGGTCAGATTCAGTTGCCATATGACTATGGTTTTTGGTCCGCGGTAATAATTAATGTGCTTTTCTTCGGTTTATTTGCATTGGGCTTCTTACAACCCCGCAAAAAGAGGGAATGGCGGTCCATGGGGGTCTTTACCGCCTTCCTGGTAGCGCTTTTTACAGAAATGTACGGCTTTCCCCTTACAATTTTTATCCTAACCTCGGTCTTTGGGGTGCGGCTGCCAGTACTACAACCATTTAGCCATATCAATGGCCACCTTCTAGGAACGTTATTGGGTTTGTCCTATGCAGGCAAATTACTGATCTGTCAAATTGGCAGCCTATTGATGCTCCTTGGGATTGTAGTAATGGGCTACGGCTGGTGGCAGATCTATCGGGCCAGGGGCGAACTTGTAACCTGGGGTCTTTACAGGTGGGTACGTCACCCCCAGTATACTTCCCTTTTTCTGATTACTATAGGTATGTTGATCCAGTGGCCTACAATTATAACGGTTCTTATGTGGCCTTTACTAATGCTGAGTTACTACCGACTGGCGATGAAGGAAGAACAGGATATGATAAACAAGTTTGGCGAAAGGTATTTACATTATAAAGCCTCCACCCCGGCGTTCTTCCCCCGTTTGGGGATACGGCACAAAGCCTATACAGGCTAGGAAATGCGGCACGCAGTACTTACCACTTCTAAATTCTAATAAGGCGGCAGCGGAGCGGGGCGCTGATTGAAAAGGTCTGGCAAGACCGAACAGTTATCATGGTTGCAAGGAGCGGCTTTGACCCAGAAAGCATGATTAGAGGTATGAAGATTAATGAATCAACGCCAGAAGCATCAAAATGAACAATCCCAAAAAAACAATCTTTCCTGCCGGGCACTGGCTCATGATGGCCGGCTGTATCCTGGCTATGGCCGCAATCCCTCTTTTTATTGCTAACGCCGGTGTAGTCAAATCTGGGGCCAATAACGGTAGCCTGAGTTGGGCCTGGCTCTTAATGCTTGCCTGTCCCTTGATGCACATCTTTATGATGCGCGGCCACAGGCACAGGGGGCATCATAGCCCTGCTAGACCCATGAACTGCAGGAATAATTGACCGTCGTACTTTATGCGGGTACGGCGGCGCCAGAGATAGAAGAAAAGGAGATAATCTAAAAGAAATTCGTATACCTGAACAGGGTTATAGGCCCACTCCGGTGGCCCATATGGCCAGAGCTTTTATTTTTATGGCTTTAGTCCTGGCTTTCATTCTGCGCCGGCGGTCGAACCTGTATCAGGCAAAAGACTTAAGCACCGCTACAAAATTGCCACCCAGCTCCTTGGCCCTGGAAGTATTTTCTCTATTGCTGGTTATATATGTATCATTGCTGCTTTTTTACGGGCTGGGCCCCGTTTAGCAGAAGAGGTTGCCGGACAACCAAAACAGTCGGCTTTTCATACACCTACATGAAGATTTTAACCAGGTCAGATACAGACTGCGCGATGCGGTAAAACGAAGGGGTCTCGACAGGGACCCCTTCTTAGTTGCATTTTCCGGTGCGAACACCCGAAATTGGAAATGAAGTTCAAGGGCTTTGCACACCTGGCGCATTAACCTGTTCCATCTTGACCTTATTGGTCTCCGAACTTTATCATCAATGAGGGGCATCCTTTTTATAATTGGAGGAAAACACCGTGGGAAAAACCAAAGTCCTGGTTGTAGACGACGAGCGAAAAATCCGCGAAGTTGTACGGATGTACCTTGAAAAAGAAGGGTTTATTGTCGGGGAAGCCGCCGACGGCCAAGAAGCTTTAAATATTGCCAATAAGGAAAAATGGGATCTCATCATACTGGATCTGATGCTGCCAGGCATTGACGGCTGGTCGGTTTTCAAAGAGATAGAAAAAACCTCCGCCGTCCCCATCATCATGCTTACCGCTAGAGATGCCGAAGTAGATCGCATTCTTGGCCTGGAACTAGGGGCAGACGACTATGTGGTTAAGCCTTTTAGCCCCAGGGAACTAGTGGCCAGGGTAAAGGCGGTGTTGCGCCGGAGCCAGAACACCGCCCCTACGGAGCAACCTGGCAGTTCGAATACCCTTACTTACCCCGGACTTTCAATTGAACCGGATTCGCGCCTGGTGCTGATTAACGGGCAGGCGGTAAATCTCACGCCCAAGGAGTACGACCTGCTGTACCACCTGGCCAAGTCACCTAACCGGGCTTTTACACGGGAAGAGCTATTGGAAGCAGTTTGGGGTTATGACTACTTCGGGGACACCCGGACGGTGGACACCCATATAAATCGCCTGCGGGACAAGCTCCTTAAAGCCTCGGGTAATGTGTCCTACATTTCAACAGTCTGGGGGGTAGGCTATAAGTTTGAGGTGAAAAAATGAACATTTTCAGCAAAAGTATTGTACTGAAGCTCTGGCTGGTCATGGTTACCCTGGTCCTAATCGTCTTATATTTTACCGGCATCGTGCAGACCAGCAAACTAAGAGACTTGTATTACAACCAGCAACTGACACAGATGACCAAAGAAGCCGAACACATAGCAGCCAGCCAGGTAATCTATGGCAATAACCAGGATACACATTACCTGGGGGCCCTGGCCAATGCGCTTAACGGGAACATTATGGTCACCGACGTTAATGGGTATATCATACTATGCGTTGGCATGGGCATGGACATGAGAGTTACTGCCGGAGAAAAGATAAATGTTGTTAGCCATCATGATATACCCTGGAAGGAGTCAGACCTGCAAGCTGTTTTGCAGGGAAAAGTTATATCTTACAGGGGTCCCTTTCGCTTCCTGGGTACTGACGTTTTAACGGTGGTAGCACCTGTTTATAGAGATAACAAGATAACCGGTACAGTTATGTTAAGTGCGCCGCTGGGCCCAATCGAAAAGCGGATCAGGGATCTTCAGAGAATTACCCAGTATGCGGGACTGGTAGGGATTATTCTGGCAACTTTTTTAAGCCTTTTATTTTCCCGCACCCTCTCACGCCCCCTATTAAAGATGAACCAGGCTGCACGGGCTATGGCCAGGGGCGATTATTCACGCCGGGTGGTAGTAAAATCAAAAGATGAAATAGGGTTGCTGGCAGATTCGCTCAACTCCCTGGCCACAAAACTGCAGGAAAAGATCGCTACCCTGGAGCGCCTGGACCAGACCAGGCGCGAGTTTGTGGCTAACGTCTCGCACGAACTGCGAACGCCCCTTTCCATCATGCAGGCATACACTGAAGCCCTGATTGACGGGGTGGCCAATTCTGAGGCCGACAGGAACAAGTGCCTCCGCAACATTCATGAAGAAATCCTCCGGCTGCGCAGGCTGGTGACAGAACTTCTCGACCTTCAGAAAATCGAGGCTGGACGAATGGAAATGGAGATGAAAGAAGTCTCTCTCTCCGTCATTGCCAGGCGTGTTGCCGATAAGTTTCAAGCCCTGGCTGAAGAGAGAAAAATAAATCTATCCCGGGATATTCCCGCCGGCCTGTCCCCTGCCCTTGCCAACCCAGACCGCCTCGAGCAAGTCTTGATCAACCTGCTGGACAATGCCATCCGGGTTACCCCGGCCGGCGGAGAAGTGAAAATCAAGGTTAAAGAGTTCCCGGAAGAATTTCGCATAGCTGTCAGCGATACAGGGCCCGGCATCCCACCGGAAGAGCAACCCCTGATCTGGGAGCGCTTCTATAAGGTTGACAAATCGAGAACGAGATCAACAGGGGGAACCGGCCTGGGGCTGGCTATCGCAAAGGCAATAGTCGAAGCGCACGGCGGTTCGATAGAAATCCGTAGCCAGCCCGGTGCGGGTAGTACATTCGTGTTTACCATACCGAAACACATTCCTAATGAAAACTTCTCCGAAAGCTAAAGGCCCCGTCCCATGATTGGCGGAGCCTTTAAAGTGTCATCTTTTAGCTGCATGCCGGGGCACAAAATTTCACAGGCCGTGCCATCCGGACCGCACTCAAGTCATCAAGGTTTTGTTTGCTCAAGGGCAGTTTAATGTCTTGCCCAGGACTACATACAGCAACCTTCTTTGCAATGGGCTACCTGCCTTAACATCCAACGTTTCCTAAGCATTGTTATCCCCCGTATTAATCAATTCTTTTGGCATTGATTAACTTTATAGTATGCATTTATTATACAATTCAGTCACCCCTTGAGCAAGTCTTCTTTAATCCTGTCAAACTCATCCTTTGATATTTCACCGTTTGCATAACGTTTTTTAAGAATATTCAACGGGTCTTGCGAACCTGTTTCTTCTCCTGAACCCTTTTTTCTCCGCTCCCACAGGCTAAGAGCCACGTAAACTATTCCCACAATCACTAGCACCGGTAGGAGCAACGATATGAGCATAGAAAGGAACCATGCCAGGGAACCCGTGGTACCGCCAAATCCGTGTCCCATCATGATTGTAGCCCCCTTTGACTTTCTTTTTCTCTTAGTAAGAAATATAAAATAAAAGGTTTACAAAACGGTGTCAAAAGTTTAACGAATTTGTCACAAAAACTTGGTAGTCACCTGCTAACTGAGACAACTATGCGCTTTCCTGAAAGGGCTCTGGCGCCACACTGCTACGGTTTCAAAAGCAAAAATTAGCCGCGGTAGCGAGCCGTTGGGCGGGAAATCACACCACCTCCTGCATACCCACTACACACCGCGAGGGAAGTGCTAGGCAGTCTTTTTAAGCCCGGCGCGTAGCCGGGCTTTTTCTTGGCAATTATTTTCACCTGTCCCCGGCCGCATTGCTACTTTACATTTACTATAAAGTGTAGTAGTATGAATCGTGGTACGACAGACTGTAGTAGTTTGACAAGCCTTATAACCTAACCATTTAGGAAACGCCAATCCTTTTACTCCGGGAGAGGATGACAATGAAGACATGGCGGCACCTGGCAAAAATCCTTCTCGTGCTGGCTGCCCTCCTGGTAATTACACCCCCAGTCCAGGCAGCCGAAGAAAGCCTTACAATCACCGACTTGCAATCCGCCATCTGGCCGGAATACGATGAGCCACGGGTCCTGGTGCTGCATAACGGGACTTTGGTCAACACCGGCCGGGAACCCTTCCAGAGCGAGATCCGCTATTTTATGCCCAAAGGCGCTACAGTGAATATGGTCTGCGAAACCGAAAAGGGGATGGTCTGCCGGCCCTATGAAATCGACCAATCCAACCCTGATTTTGACGTCGTTAGCTGGAAGCCTTCGCGGTCCATCCAGCCGGGGGAGA
Organism: Clostridia bacterium; assembly: GCA_030445865.1. GTDB lineage: Bacteria > Bacillota > DSM-521 > Neomoorellales > Neomoorellaceae > JASUSV01. Next base: position 10,027 of record JASUSV010000039.1, on the reverse strand, counting down.
GCTTCCCGGCCATGTATGAGTACTACTATCTGAGATTCAGCGGCGGTGGGAAGAGGGATTTTACGGTGCCCTTCCAATCCGCCTTCCCTGTCAAGCGGTTGAGAGTGGAAGTAAAGGCGCCCAAAGGAGCCACTTCCATAACCCTGGACCCCCGGCCGTCCCGCCAGACCAGGGACAGTAAGGGATTCGAGAACTACTATTACTGGTACCCGAAAGTTGAAACGGAAGAGAGGCTGGTGTTCCGGGTTGCCTACACCCGGGATACTGCGGAGCCCTCGGTAACCCCCCAGGCGTCTACTTCCGGTCCCCGGAGCCAGATCAATAAGACGGTAGTCCTGGCAGTGTTTATTGCCGCTCTCACCGTCGTCCTGTTGCTAACCATCTTCGGCAAACGCCGGTCCGCGTCCGGGAACGGCCAGGGGGCGGGAAGGTGAAACTCAACCGCAAAGTTGCCCTGAGCGCCCTGCTGGTGGTGGTCGCCATAGCTTATCTTATAATCTCCGGGTTCAGCGGCAATACCGGCCGCCAGTACAGCGTCGGCGAGATCGTCCGTCAGGCCGACGCTCTCGAGGGTCAGCCGTTGACGACCGAGGGGAAGGTAGTGGCCGGGAGTATCCGTTGGGACAGGGAGGCCCTTGAGCTCCGCTTTACGTTGACGGACGGGCAGGAGAGGCTAGAGGTGCGCTATCCCGGCGTCCCTCCCGATAATCTTGACTATCCCGGCGTCCAGGTAATCGTGAAAGGGCGCTACGATGCCGCCGGTCATTTCCTGGCGGTCGACAGCGTGCAAACGCGCTGCCCTTCCAAGTACGAGGCCCTGGAGGAACAGGGCGGGGATTCTTCCGGGGAGCGGCGCGAGGAGGTCTCGTTCCGGGATGCCGATTGAAATAGGGAGTCTGGCCCTGCTCCTAGCCCTGGCCATTAGTTTTTACAGCCTCGCGGGCCTTTACCTGGGCGAGAAGACCGGAAATGAGCCCCTGGCGGCCAGCGCTAGGGGCGGCATCCTGGCCATTGCCTTTCTGGTGACTATAGCCTCCCTTTTACTTTTTTACTCGTTGGCTAGGTCCGACTTCTCGGTTCTTTACGTCCAGAAGTATACCAGTGCCGGGCTGCCGCTCCTTTACAAGCTGACCGCCTTTTGGGCCGGTAACACCGGGTCGCTCCTGCTCTGGGCCTGGATCCTTTCGCTATATAGCGCTGTAGTGGCCTGGCGCCGCGGCCCGATCCTTCTCTGGGTGAACATAATCTTGCTGGTCAACCAGGCCTTCTTCCTGGTGCTGCTAAACTTCGTGGCCAGCCCCTTTCTCCGGACCCCCGGTCCGGTACCCCTGGAGGGCAACGGCTTGAACCCCCTGCTGCAAAACCCGGGGATGCTGTTGCACCCCCTCACCCTCTACCTGGGTTATGTGGGTTTTGCCGTACCCTTCGCCTTTGCCATGGCGGCCCTCATCCTCCGGCGGGCCGACGACGCCTGGATCAGGGCAACGCGGCGCTGGTCGGTGCTGGCCTGGATGTTCCTCACCCTGGGCAACCTCTACGGAGCCCAGTGGGCCTACCTGGAACTGGGATGGGGCGGCTACTGGGGTTGGGACCCGGTAGAAAACGCCTCCTTTATTCCCTGGCTGACGGCGACAGCTTTCATCCATTCCGTGATGATCCAGGAGCGCAAGGACATGCTCAAAATCTGGAATATAGCCCTGATCACGATCACCTATCTGTTGACCCTTTTCGGGACCTTCCTGGTTCGGAGCGGTGTGCTGACTTCAGTGCACGACTTCAGCAACACCAGCCTGGGAACTTACTTCCTAACCTTTATCGTCGTTATGCTGGTCTTCTCCCTTTACCTGATCCTGGACAGGCGACACCTCCTGCAGGAGGGGCGGGAATTCGAAGCCTATCTCTCCCGGGAGTCCAGCTTTTTGCTGAACAACCTGCTCCTGGTAGGCGCCGCCTTTGCCGTCTTCTGGGGGACCGTCTTCCCCCTGGTTTCCGAGGCCGTCCGGGGGATAAAGGTTACAGTAGGGCCTCCCTTTTTCAATCAGGTGACCGGGCCCATTCTCCTGGCCGTGCTTTTCGCCATGGGGGTTTGCCCCCTCATCGCCTGGCAGAGTCCTCCTGGGAGAAGCTAAAAGCAAACTTCAAGTGGCCCGTGCTCCTGGCGCTTATTTTTGCCGTTGCGCTCTACCTCATTCTGCCGGACAAGCGGCCGTTGCCGGTCTTCGGCCTGGCGGTGGCTTTCTTCGCGCTGACGACCATTGTCCAGGAGTTCGCCCGCGCTACCATAGTGCGGGCGCGGTGGCTGGGAGAAAGTGTGCCGGTGGCCTTCTGGCGTCTGGTGAACCGGAACCGCAGGCGCTACGGCGGCTATGTAGTGCACCTCGGCGTTGTTCTAATAGCCTTCGGCATCGTGGCCTCCAACGCCTATAAGGTGGAGGTTACCAGGAGGGCCGCTCCCGGCGAGGAGATCCGCATCGGCGCCTACTCCCTGACCTACCAGGGCCTGGGCTGGGACATTGAGGGGGAAAAGGACGTTATTTACGCCTCCTTGTCCGTGGAGAAAAACGGCCGCTACTTGGGTGAGGTCAGGGCTGAAAAAGTCTTCTATGCCAACTGGAAGCAACACTCTACTGAGGTAGGCATCCTGAGCAACTTCCAGGAAGACCTGTATGTAATCCTTTCAACCTGGGAAAAAGGGGGCGTCGCCACTTTCAAGGTCCTGGTCAACCCCCTGGTAGCCTGGATATGGGCCGGCGGTTATCTCCTGGTCGCAGGCACGGTCTTCGCCCTCTGGCCGGGGAAGGGTAGCGACCCGGGGCCCAAATATACGCGGGGGGTGTGACAGTTGGCGGTTTCCGAGAATCTCCGCCTAGGTTTAGGTGCCCTATTCCTGGCGCTGGCTCTTTTGCTGCCGGGGCCTGCAGCGGCTGCCCCCGTGGACGAGGCCCTCTTTAAGAAGATCGAAGCCAATCTGATCTGCGTGGACGGCTGCGGTATGCTGTTAGCCACTTGCGACAACGAGGTCGCCGGACAAGAGCGCGCTCAGATCAGGGAGTTATTGGCCGGTGGTGCCACGGAGGAACAGGTGTACGCCTATATGTTAAACGTGTACGGCGAGGAGGTCTTGGCTGCCCCGCCCACCACGAGCGCCTTGAACGTCATGGCCTGGGTCCTCCCCTTCCTGGGGATTCTGGCGGGCGGCTTCTTCGCCTACCTGCTGCTCGACCGCTGGGTTTTCAACCGTCGGGCTCGGGCCGTACAACTCCCGGTACCCGAGGAAGACCTGGCTGCCTACGAGGACCTGTTGGAAGCCGAGCTGAGAAAATACCTGTAACTTGAGAACGGGAGGATAAAGTATGAACACCGCGGCTCTGATCCTGACGGTAGTTATGATAGCGGTGGTGGCCTACCTCATAGCGGCCCCGCTTTTCCGCCCGGCGGCCGCCAAAAGTCCTGCCGGCGGGCTGCCGGCGGCTGAAGGTGATGTGCTGGAGCAGGAGAAGGGCTCTGCTTTCACGGCTCTGGCGGAGATTGAGTTTGACTACCGCATGCAAAAACTCTCTGAGGAGGACTACCGGGCCTTAAGGCAGCAGTATAAGAGCAGGGCCATTAAGCTCCTCAAAGTTGAGAAATAACTCCTGAGCGGCCTGGAGGTGAAAGCCAGTGATCCGGGTAGAAAACCTCAGGAAACGCATCGGCAATAAGGACGTCCTCAAGGATGTGAACTTCATCCTAGAGCGCGGCTCTTTTACGGTAGTGGTGGGTCCCAACGGAGCCGGTAAAACTACCCTGCTCAAGATCCTGGCCCTACTTACCAGGCCCAGCAGCGGCCGGGTGCTCATCAACGGCGTGGCGGTGGGGCCAGAGACTGCCGCTTTAAGGCGTCAGATCGGCGTCGTAGGCCACAACTCTTTTCTCTACGCCGGCCTTACGGCGGTGGAAAACCTGAGCTTTTACGGGCAGATGTACGGCCTGGAGCGTATTCCCGGCCGGGTCGTCGAGGCCGTCCGGCAGGTCGGCCTGCTGCACGCCCTGCACGAACCGGTGCGCACCTTCTCCCGAGGTATGCTGCAGCGCCTGGCTATTGCCCGCGCCATCCTGCACGACCCGGCGCTGCTTCTCCTGGATGAGCCTTATACCGGGCTTGACCGGGAGGCCGAGGAAACCCTGAACCGTTTACTGCAGAGTTGGAAGGAAGAAGGGCGGACAATTTTCTTGATCACCCATAAATACGCCGATGGCCTGTCCCTGGCAGACCGTTTCATGGTGCTGGTCAAAGGCCGGGTAGCGTACGCTGAAGCTGTAGAAGGGCTTGGGGCAGAGGATTTCCGTGGACTCTGTCTGGCGGGAGGAGAGGGGGCTTGATGCGGACCCGGCAGTACTGGCAACAGATCTGGGCCCTGGCCCGCAAGGACCTGTTGCTGGAGTTTCGCACCAGAGAGGCTATCTCGGTCATGCTTATGTATTCCCTGGTCATAATCGTGGTCTTCGCCTTTGCCTTTAAGCCTTCCCGGAAGACTACCCTGGCCATCTTTCCTGGCCTCCTCTGGTTGGGGTCTTTCTTCGCTGGTTTCCTGGGATTGGTCCGAACTTTTCAGGGGGAGAAGGAAAACGACTGCCTGCTGGGGTTGTTGCTGGCACCGGTGGGCCGTACCGCCATTTACTTCGGTAAGGTTCTGGCCAACTTTATCCTCATGGTCCTGGTGGAGCTGCTGGTCCTTCCCCTGTTCTTCGTTTTTTTCAACTACCACCTGCGGGGTCCAGTTCTTCACCTCCTGGCGGCGGTGCTTCTGGGTATTTTTGGCTTTGTGGCCGTCGAAACCTTCCTCCTGGCCCTGCTCGGCAACCTTCGCGCCGGGGAAGCGCTTTTGCCGCTACTCCTCTTCCCGCTGGTGGTCCCGGTGGTCATCGCCGCCGTGCAGCTCACCGCCGGGATCCTTGCCGGGGAGCCGGCGGGTTTGAGCGACTGGTGGAAACTGCTTGTGGCCTATGATATCATCTTTCTGGCCGTGCCCCTTATCTTTTTCGACTGACATTCCCTTTGTTTACTTCTCCGTTAACCTGTGGGGTTCACACCCCAAGGTCATCGGCCCCGGAGGGGGCGGGATGGACCCCCGCATGTTGATAACTCTAATTATCACCGTCCCGGCCTTCACTGCCATCTATGTGTACCTGGTGCAAATGGCTATAGCGGTGGAAAAAATGCGCCTGGAGGTGCAGGAAATAAAGGATGCTTTACGCCAGAACCAAGTCTAAAAACCAGGGCCTTACGAAAGAGATATAGAAATGTCGGAGTACTGGCAGCGATCAGGTTTAAAGGGTGAGCGCCGCCACTGCGGTACGAGTACTTGTTTCGGAAGCTTCAAAAACTCGAGGGGAGGAAACATACGTGAATCGACTGGTTTATGTTTGGGCGGCCTATACGGTGGTTTGGGTAGGCGTCTTCGTCTATACTCTCGTCCTGGCCAGGCGGCAAAAAAGGCTTGGCCAGGAGTTGGAACTGGTGCGGGAACTGGTAGTAGATAAGAAAACGCCGAATTGGGGAGGGGAAACTGATGCGACGTAAGGTTACCGAATTTCGTCCTAAAGGCCAAGGGCTGGAAAAGGTGCTGGGACAACTCGAAGCGGCTGTTATGGAAGTTATCTGGCAGAGTGAAAGCGTTACAGTGCGCGATGTTTATGAGCGCCTGAAGGCGAAAAGAAACATCGCCTACACCACCGTGATGACCATCATGAACCGCCTGGCAGAAAAAAACCTATTAGTGAAGGAACGCCGGGGCCTGGCCAACGTTTTCCGGCCTACCTGTACGCGGCAGGAATTTGAGGATGGGGTGGCGGCCGAAGTCCTGGATGGTCTCCTGGAGGCTTATACCGATGCGGCCTTTTCCCATTTCGTAAGCTGGTTGAAAGAGGACGAAAGTCGTATTGCGGAGCTCGAAAGAATTATCCAGAAAAGAAGGGGCCAGTAGGCTATGGGTTGGCTGGCACTTACCATTCACAGGTACAGCACCTATACCCTGCTCGGCATCCCTTTTGTCTTCCTGGTGGGGCTTTTACTGGTATTGGGCCAAAAGGCCAACCCCTTGATCAGGAGCAAGGTGTTGTTTATCGGGGTGGCCCTACCATGGACGGCCCTGGCCGTGATCCATGGGGTTTTCCCGGCTTTGGGAATAGAGTGGCGTCCAGACCCGCAGGGTTGGGGGAGTTTATTTTTAGCCTGGGCCTGCAGTGGCGGCTACTGGAGCTCCCGCATCATACTACCCTTCCTACCTCTGATTGTGGTTATGGCCAGCCGCTGGATCTGGCGACCGATCTGGCTGGCATACAATTACCGGAAGCGATGGTCCAATTACCATGGGCCCGAGAGGGAGAAGGCGGAAGAAGTAATATCCCTGGCAACAGAGGCCCTAGGGGTACCTTCCCCGGAAGTAGTCATAGTTCCCAATACGGCTCCGGTGGCCTTTGTCACCGGTTGGCGGAGGCCCCTGGTGGTGTTCTCCTGTGGACTGGTGCGAAACTTGTCTCCCCATGAACTCCTGCACGTAGCTGCTCATGAGGTGGCGCATATTCGCCAGGGAGACGACCTTCTTACCAGGCTAATGGGTTTCCTAAGGGATATGGCCTTTTATTCTCCCCTGGTTTTTCCGGTCTTTCAGGCCTGGAAGATGGAACGGGATATGGCTGCCGATGATTTAGCTGTAACCGTTACCGGAGACTACCTGGGCTATGCCGCGACTCTTTTAAAGGTATGGCGCCTGGGGCAGCCCAAGAATTTTCATCTCCCCCTTCCTGCCGGGACAAACTTCCTCTGGCCAGCGAGAGGGATAGTGGCGCGGGCAGAGCGCTTGCTCGGGGAGGCTCTGGCCCGGGATGGGGATGGGCGCTGGTGGCGCCTGCTGCCCCTCACTATATTGTTGACCGGCATGGCCCTGGTCTCTCTGGCCTGCTAGAAACCGTGTAACTGGAGTATCAGTGAGCCTGCCAGGAGCGAGCGCCATCACTCTGGCATAAGCCGGTGGTTCGAAAGCATCGGTGCATCCGAAAGAAGTACGAGAATACCGGGGTGCTGGCGTAAGGCGACTTTGGGCGAGCCCCGCGAGCCGTTGGTAAGACCGAGCCCGGAGGCAGGAGCAAGGGCATGGATGCCCGAGGTCGGCCACTTAAGCCTGCGATGCTTAAATCCGGCCGGGAACCTCGCCTTAAGGAGTGAGGGGGAGCCTACAGCTTGCCGGCGAGCCCATCTGAAGCCGTCGCCAGCACCCCGGCATAGGGAACGTTTCGGAAGCATCAAGCATCCATGGGGGCAAAACTATGAGTTCCTTAGATAAGAAGCGAACGGAATTTGAAAGTGGGGATTTGCGCTATCAGGGGCCTAACCGGGTCGTCTTTCTAGCAGTGATTATGTTGGCTGTGGTAGGGGTAACCTGGTTCGTTATCGCCAGCAGGAATACCGCCCGGATCCCCCTACGCTGGGAGGCCGGAACTTATAATATCGGTCGCCCGGTTTCTTATAAGGATAACGAAACCATTAACATGGTGGACGTTTCGAACCAGGCCATAGGAGGGAACATAATCCTGGACCTGAAGGCGATTGTGCAGAAGCGCCTGATTTATTCTACTACCCCTTATGAGTGGAATGGGGTGCAAAAAGCCTTGACGGCCTACCTGACGCCGTCCGGGAATCTGGTGGTGGCCATGTCCATGTGCGAGCCCTGTCGCTCGCAGCGCTTCCACATTACCGGGAAAATCCTTATCTGTAATACCTGCGGTACGCGCTGGTTATTAGCGGACAGCAGGGGCCTCTCCGGCGGGTGTACCCAGTATCCCCCAGAGCGTTTACCATTTAGCGTAAAAGACGGCAAGATTCTAGTACCGGAGAAAGTCGTGAAGGAATGGGTGCCGCGTACCTTAAACACGGGGATGAAGCAATAGTAAGCTCCGGCGTGGGGGCGAGAGAGTTGCGTATCGATACTATCGCCGTACTTGATTTGCTGCGACGAAAAGGAAAGACCCTGCTCCTCTTGCTGATTATAGTGCTGGCGGCAGGGACGGCAGTAACCCTGTATCTGGTTACTGCAGCCATGCAGGAGGAACTAGCGAATACCTTTGACGAAATCGGGGCCAACATCGTGGTCCTCCCGGCGGATGACGGCAGCTTTTCTTATGGAGGCGTAACCATCCCCGCAGTGAGAGAGGTTGCGCCGCTAACTAATGACGACGTCATAGCCATTAATACTATTCCCCACCGCCAGAATATAGCTTATGTGGCCCCCAAGGTTTTAGGCCTGACAAAGGTAGAAGGGAAACAGGTTATGCTGGTAGGGATAGACTTTCCCAGCGAGTTGCAATTAAAAAAATGGTGGCGTTGGGAAGGACAGAAACCAACCGGCTCCAGTGACCTCCTGCTGGGGAGCAAGGCGGCGTCCGATCTAGGACTCGGGCCTGGCGACGATTTTTCCCTGAAGGGGCAACGTTTCCGGGTAAATGCCGTATTGAAGGAACAAGGAACGGAAGAGGACGGATTGATTTTCGGCCAGTTGTTGAACGTCCAGAAATTTTTTGGCAGAGAGAACCAGCTCAACTTCATTGAGGTAGCAGCCTATTGCAACACCTGCCCTATCCAGACTATTGCCCGGGAAATTCAGGACAGGCTCCCGCATGCCAGGGTTAAGATTATGGCCGAGGCGATACTTGCCAGGCAACAGATGGTGGATCGGTTTACTGCCTTCGCCTACGCCGCAGCAGCGGTGGTAGTGCTAATCGGCACCTTGCTGATCTTTTTAAATATGATGTCCACGGTGAATGAAAAGACCAAGGAAATAGGGATTTATCGTGCCTTTGGGTTCCGCAAGGGCAATGTCTTCGAGATCTTCATCACCCAAGCCCTGCTGTTAGGGATGCTGGGGGGTGGGCTGGCCTTTGTGGTCGGAACTATGGCGGCCAGAATCATCGGCCCCGGCCTGGCGAAGATGAGTATCCAAATAGCCTGGAATCCCTGGCTTTTTGGCCTTGCCACCGGGGGAGCGATGGCCTTGACGGTGCTGGCGTGCATTTACCCTGCCCACCGGGCAGCCAACCTGGACCCGGTAGAGGCCTTGTGGTCTATTTAGGTTTTAAGGTAGGGGAACCTCCATGGCTTTAATCCAGGCAGAAAACGTAACCAAGGAGTATACCAGTGGGGAGGACAAGGTAACTGCCCTGCAAGGGGTCAATCTTACGGTAGAGGAAGGAGAGTTTTTGGCCCTTGTGGGCCCTTCCGGGTCCGGCAAATCCACCCTTTTATCCATCCTAGGGGCTTTGAATCCCCCCAGCAGCGGCCGGGTAACTATTGATGGTATTGATATATACCAGCTTTCGGCCGAGCGGCGGGCCGATTTCCGCAGCGTCTATATGGGCTTCATCTTTCAGCAGTTACACCTGGTCCCCTACCTCTATAACGGGGTTACTGTGGCTTCAGTTGCGTCTACCCGTGAGGCCACGCTGTCAATAGATATAATTGCGACGGTACGCCAGATTCCCGCTGCCGATAAGATCACTGTTGTGGCACCTAAGCTAATCCAGAATGTCACATTCCAGGGGATACCTGTGGTGGTGGCCGGGGTAGACTTAAAAGCGGAAAAAGACCTGCACCCGTACTGGCAGGTTGCCGGGGAAATGCCCACTGGCCCCGGCGAGGTTTTGCTGGGCTCTGACACCGCCAGGCACCTCAAGGTCTTGCCCGGTGCTTCTCTTGCCGTCGGCGCTTCCGACCTGCGGGTGGCGGGGGTGCTTGCAGAAACCGGCGGGGTAGAGGACGGCCTGGTCTACATGGACCTCGAGTCCCTGCAGGATCTGGTGGGAAAAGCAGGGCAGGTTTCCATAATTGAGCTTGCTGTCCGGGGAGCCGAGAAAGGGCCGGGCGTCGGGGATCCGGCTACAGAAGTGCTTTCCCAACCCAACTTCCGCACCCCGGCCCTGGTTTTAGCGGATTTTTTACCCTTTGTGTACCCTTTAAGCCTTGGAAATTCTGGAGGTGGTATTAGAAAATCAC
>JASUSV010000038.1 GCA_030445865.1 Clostridia bacterium | reverse complement strand
AAAAGATAAGGTTTCCAATGAGGCGGAAGCTTCCTGGGAGTTAGCAGTTTTAAGCGGGCCGGATAAAGGCCGGAATTTTCTTTTACGCCCTGGCAGGCAGGTTATCGGCCGCAATCCCGCCTGCGAGTTCGTGCTTACCGATCCCCAGGTTTCGCGCCGACACTGCCTGGTTGAAGTTAAAGGCGATCAGGCAATCCTTATCGATCTGGGCAGCCGCAACCAGACGGTGTTAAACGACGAGCAGGTTGGCCGTGCCCTTCTCAAGCCTGGGGACAAGATCAGGATAGGTGAGACTGTTCTCGAAGTGCGGGTGGTTTAACGTGCCGGATTTTCTTCTCGCCCTTTTGCGCTACGCCTTTCTTTTTTTAATCTATTTTTTTCTCTTTCACCTCTTAAAGCTGATTATTAAAGATTTATTCTCTTTATCTTATAAACCTTATAAAATACCGGCTAAAGGGCAGATGTCGACGGCAACCCCCGTCCCCAAGACGCCCGCCCGCGCCTTTTTACGCGTGCGCTCCACAAGGAAAAATATTGTAAAAGAAGGAGATGTATATATCCTCGGCGAACATACAAGCATTGGGCGCGACCGGCGGAACGATATTGTTCTACCCGAAGACCATGTTTCTGCCAGACATGCTTTAATTTTGCAACAGGGAGGAACATGGTATATCCAGGATTTGGGCAGCACCAATGGCACCTATGTTAACGGTATAAGAATTGAGGAGGCAGTAGAGCTTCGCCCCGGAGACATCATAAAAATAGGCGGCGTTACCCTGGAAATGAGGTGGAAGGATGCGGGCTGAAGGTTTGAGCCACCTGGGTCTGGTGCGTACCGATAATGAGGACAGCTATTTGATCGACCTAGATTTTGGCCTTATAGCCATTGCCGACGGCATGGGCGGGCACCAGGCCGGTGAGGTGGCCAGCCAGCTTGCGCTGATGGCTTTTTTTGACTACCTCCGGCGGCACAGCTCCGATGGTGACCCCCTGGCCGTTATCAAAGCAGCGGTATCCCATGCCAATACCGTGGTTTACCGGGCTTCCCTGGCCCATGCCAGCCGGGCCGGGATGGGAACGACGTTAACGGCTGCCTGGCTGGCGCGGGAGAAGCTGTTTCTGGCTCACGTGGGGGATAGCAGAGCTTACCTTCTTCAGGATCAAAAATTGATTCAATTGACCGTAGATCATACTTATGTTAATGAACTGGTGCTTAATGGCAACCTGACCCCGGAGGAAGCCAGGCGGCACCCGCGGCGCAACATTCTCACGCGGGCCCTGGGTACGGAGACGGAAGTGGAAATCGATTGTTTGGAGGTGGCCTGCAGCCCCGCCGATATAGTACTTTTATGCACCGACGGCCTTTATGAAGTGACCACCGAAGCAGAAATCGCCAGCATTATCGGCCATATCCAGGATTTGCGCTTGGCGGCTTCCATGCTGGTCAACCTGGCCCTGGCCCGGGGGGGTACGGATAATATTACGGTGGTGCTGGCCGCTTATGCGTGAAGGCAAATCTGCCAGGATTAGAATGCGAGAGTTTACTTTGCTTATCTGGCCCTCCTTAATTTTAGGGGCAGGTTGCGCTTATGCTTTACTATCTCCCGGCCAAGGAGTTCTGTGGCGCCCCGGCTATGCCCTGACTTTTTTATTAATCGGTTTCTGGGGCACCCATCTCGTTTTGCAGGCTACCGGCCACCGGGGAGATGAGTATCTCTTGCCCCTGGCGTTCTGTCTTACAGCCATAGGGCTAACTTTTATTGGGCGCCTTGATGCCCATTTGGCCTGGAGACAGGTTACCTGGACGGCAATAGCTATTCTGGCCCTGATCGTTACGGTTACTGCCGGTAGAGATTACCAGCGCTGGTTGCAATATCCTTACTTCTATTTAACCCTGGGTCTCTTCTTCTTAGTGCTGACCGTTATATTAGGGACGCGCATAAGCGGAGCCAAGAGCTGGCTTACCCTCGGCTCTTTTCAAATGCAGCCGGTAGAGGCGGTCAAAATATTGATGGTCCTTTTCCTCGCCAATTTTTTGGAAATCAAGCGCGAACTGCTTTCTGCCAGGGCGGGAGTGGCCGCCTGGGGACCGTTATTGCTGGCTGTCGCCCTGGCGCTGTTATTTTTAGTTATCCAGCGGGATCTGGGTTCGGCATTAATTATCTTGACCACCTTTTTAGCCATGCTTTACGTAGCCACCCAGAGACTCCGGTTCGTTCTGGGCGGCGGCCTGATATTTGCGTTTGGGGTGTTGGCCGCTTACCATCTTTTCCCCTACCTGCGCGTGCGCTTTGGCGTGTGGCTCAACCCCTGGCCGGTAGCCCAGGCTGCCGGCTATCAAGTGGTGCAGGGGTTGTTTGCCTTTGCCGGCGGCGGCCTACTGGGCACGGGGCTGGGATTGGGGCAGCCGGAATTTATCCCCGCCGTAGCCACCGATTTTATCTTTGCGGCCATAGGTGAGGAATTAGGCCTGGCGGGCGGTCTGGCTATAATCTGCCTTTATATCCTGCTGGCCTACCGGGGTTACCGAGCCGCCCTGCGCGCTCCCGACGGCGAGGGTTTGCTTTTGGCCGCAGGCCTGACTTTCTTGCTTACATTTCAGGCTTTTGTTATTATGGCAGGGGTAAGCAAACTCCTCCCCCTTACCGGTGTAACTTTACCTTTTGTCAGTTATGGCGGTAGTTCCCTGGTAGCGAGTTATATTGCCCTGGGTTTATTGTTAAACGTCAGCGCTGCCGGGTGGAATGAGCAGAGGTGAATAGGAGTTTACAAAAATTAGCGGTGGTTACCTTACTAATGTTTTTGATCCTGGCCGGTTATTTGGGTTATATCCAGGTGATTAAGGGTGAGGAATTATTTTTTCACCCTCAGAACCCCCGGCTGGCCAGGTTGGAATCCGAAAGGATGCGGGGGGTGATTACCGACCGCCAGGGGAAGATCCTGGCGAGAACGGTTAAAGAAAAAGAAGGGTTGCGGAGGGAGTACCCTCTTGGAGAGGCCGCGGCGCAAGTAATCGGGTACGCCTCCAATCGCTTTGGCAGCAGCGGCCTGGAAGCTGCTTATGCCGGGGAATTGCTGGGGATTAAAGGATGGGCGCGGTTTAAGAATCTGGCAGCCCAACTGGCTGGACGCCAGCCCAGGGGAGCGGATCTGTCCCTTACCCTGGATGCCGATTTACAAGATCTCGCCTACCGCTTGCTTGCAGGCCGCCGGGGGGCCATCGTAGCTTTAGACCCGCGCACCGGTGCGGTTCTGGCCCTGGCCAGTTCGCCGAGTTTCAACCCCAATAATCTTGCCGGCGAGATGGCCCGGATTGCCGCCCGCCCCGGCGGCAGCCCGCTCCTTAACAGGGCCATACAGGGGGTTTACCCGCCGGGATCTACGTTAAAGCCGGTTACCGCCGCCGCCGCTTTGGGGGCAAACACCGCTGTTGCCGGAGGCAAGTTTGTTTGCCCGGGTTTTTTGGAAGTTAACGGCAGGCGGCTTCACTGCCCACACCCTCATGGGACGGTCGATTTTAGTCAGGCCATGATGTATTCTTGTAATGTAACCTTTGCCAAGATGGCCCTGGAAGTAGGGGGAGAAAATTTTGTCCGTACGGCTGAAAGTTTTGGTTTTAATCAGGAAATACCTCTGGAGCTGCCGGTGCTTCCCGGCCGTTTACCCCCTAGCTCGAAGCTAAATGCCAATGAATTGGCCGAAATAGCTATCGGCCAGGGAGAAGTAACTACTACTCCCCTCCATATGGCGCTAATTGCTGCCGCTATAGCCAATGACGGTTTAATGATGCGGCCTTTTATAGTCGAAAGCGTAAAAGCTTTTAACGGCCGGGTTATATGGCAGGTCAAACCGAGGGTTTGGCGGGTTACAACCGGCGCCGAGGTAGCTAAAATTATTCGCAGGGCTATGGAAGCGGTGGTAGCCCGGGGTACGGGACAGGCGGCGGAATTACCCGGGGTGCGGGTAGCCGGAAAAACGGGCTCGGCCCAAAACCCGCAGGGCAAAGCCCACGCTTGGTTTATCGGTTTTGCCCCCGTCGAAGCGCCGCGGGCGGCCGTGGCCGTGATAATCGAAAACGGCGGAGCGGGCGGCGAGGTGGCGGCACCTCTGGCGCGGGAAGTTTTAGCGAAGGCGATAGGGGTGGTAGATTAATTTGGTCGGTAAAGTTTTACGGGATCGTTACGAGATCGTTAGCGCCCTGGGTGGCGGGGGTATGGCCACCGTATATCGCGGCCGCGACAGCCTGCTGCACCGCGACGTTACCATCAAAATCTTGCGCGAGCAATACGCCAGCGACCGGGATTTTGTGGAGAGATTCCAGCATGAAGCCCAGGCTGTGGCCCGGCTTTCGCACCCTAACATTGTCAGTATATACGACGTAGGCCAGGAAGGGTCTCTCCCGTATTTAATTATGGAGTATGTGGAAGGCCGCTCTTTAAAAGAAATCATTAAGGAAAAAGCGCCCTTATCTCCTGTAGAGGCTATTGAAATTGTTCTTCAGATCTGCGATGCCCTGGAACACGCACATGAAAAAGGGATTGTACACCGGGATATTAAGCCCCATAACATTCTCTTAACCGCATCCGGGCGGGTAAAGGTGACCGACTTCGGTATTGCCCAGGCGGCCGACCAGGCCACCCTTACTTATAACGGGAGTCTGGTCGGTTCAGTCCATTACCTTGCGCCGGAACAGGCTAGAGGCATGACCGCTACCCCTGCTTCCGACATCTATGCTTTGGGCGTGGTAATGTACGAAATGCTTACCGGGCGACTGCCTTTTACAGGGGAAACCCCTATAGCCGTAGCCCTCAAACACCTGCAAGAAACCCCGCTGCCGCCTAGGCAGCTTAACCCCACCATCCCGCCTGCTCTGGAAAGAGTAGTACTGCGGTGTTTGGAAAAAGCCCCGGAAGCGCGTTACCCTTCAGCAGCGCGCCTGCGCGCCGACCTTCTGGCCATTCACAACGCTTTAGAAGAAGACGAATTTGCCACCAGGGTCTTGCCGTTAGCCGGTTTAAGCGATAACGGCGGTGGGCACACGAAACGTCGGCCCCGTTTTTGGGCCTGGGCCTTACTGGTTTTATTGTTTTTAGGCTTGGCGGCCGCTGGGCTCTGGACGGGGGCGAGATATTATTTTATTGTAGGCGAAGTGGTTGTTCCGCCGGTAGAGGGGTTGACGGAGAAGCAGGCTATGGACGAACTGGCCAGGGCCGGCCTGCGGGGGGAAGTTAGTGGTCGGCGCTATGACGACCGGGTGGCAGAAGGTATAGTGCTTTCTCAGGTGCCCCGGCAGGGAGAGAAGATAAAACGCTCGCGCCCCGTTTTGCTGGAAGTGAGCCTGGGACCGAAATTAATCGAGGTCCCCAGCGTGATCGGCGAAACGGAACGCAACGCCAGATTGCGCCTGGAGGATGGCGGTTTCCGAGTCGCTCCCAAGACGGAAACTGTATTTCACCCTTATTACCCAGCAGGTACGGTAGTGGAACAATACCCTCTACCACGAAGCAAACAGCCGGCAGGAACGGAAATAAGGTTAACCATAAGCAAAGGCCCGGAACCGCAGTATATTGAGATGCCCAATTTGGTAGGGCTTTCCCTGGAGGAGGCCCGCCAGAAGCTCAGTGATGCCAAGTTGCAGCTGGGCGTTGTAAATTACCAGCGAAGCACCAAGGACTTTCCCGGCCTGGTAATCGGGCAGGACATTCCGCCCCGGCAGCGGGTACTGCAAGGGAGCAGCGTCAATCTAACCGTCAGCCAGGGGCCCGGTCCGGCCGCAGGCGAGGCGGCCGTTGCCGTCGAAGTGCCGAACGACGGCAAAGAGCACCAGATCCAGATTATAGTTATAGATGCTAAAGGAGAACGAGAAGTATATAATAAGGTGCATAAATATAACCCGCAAGAAAGGGTTGTTAATACTATTGTTACTTATTACGGCCAGGCCGTTATTAGGGTATTTCGTGATGGCCGCTTGGTGTTACAACAAAAAGTCTAGGGGGTAGGGGATGGAGGAAGGGATAATCATTCGGCGTTATGCCGGTTTCTATTATGTGGATACCGGCGCTAAAATTTGGGAGTGCCGTCTGCGTGGTCGCCACCGGCTGACGGAACAAGATTTTTTAGCGGGCGACCGCGTGCGTATCACCCCTGTAGGCCCGCAGCAAGGGGTCATCGAGGAAGTTTTACCCCGGCGCACCAGATTGGAGAGGCCGGCGGTAGCCAACGTGGATCTGGTAATGGTAGTCATGTCTTTTGTCAGTCCACCTCCCGACTTGAAGCTTTTAGACAGGCTTTTAATATTGGCCGCTGCTCATGGTATTGAAGCCGGCATTTGCTGGAATAAGGTTGACCTTATTGAGGCCGGGGAGGGTCGGCTCCCCGGGTTTTACAGCTCCTTGGGTTACTCCAGCATTCTTACCAGCGCCCGCACCGGCCAGGGTATCCCGGAACTGGGCCGGTTGCTCGCCGGGCACATTGCGGCTTTTGCCGGGCCTTCGGGGGTGGGCAAATCCAGCCTGCTTAATGCCCTAATACCGGGCCTGGCTTTAAAAACAGGGGAGGTAAGCCGTAAAATTGATCGGGGCCGCCATACGACTCGGCACGTAGAGTTATTGCGGTTGCCGGGTGGGGGGCTAATCGCCGATACGCCCGGCTTCAGCCGCCTGGATTTGCCGAAAATGGAGCGGCAGGAACTGGCCAGTTATTTTCCTGAAATGCTCCCCTTTTTAGGCCGCTGCCGTTTTAATTCCTGCCTGCACAGGTCCGAGCCAGGCTGCGCCGTTCGAGAGGCGGTAGCCGCCGGCAAAGTCGACGGCACCCGCTATAAGCATTACTTGGAGTTTCTGGAGGAGATTATCTTAAAAGAGAAGGAGTATTATTAAAAAAGATGATACCTATTATAGCACCTTCCCTGCTGGCAGCGGATTTTGCCCGGTTAAAGGAAGAAATAGCAGCGGTGGAAGAGGGCGGAGCCGAATGGCTCCACCTGGATATTATGGACGGACTTTTTGTACCCAATCTTACTTTTGGTCCCGGGGTGGTGGCCGCCCTCCGGCCGCACTCCAGGCTCGTTTTCGACGTTCACCTTATGCTTTCCCGCCCGGAAAATTTCATTTCCGAATTTGCGGCTGCCGGGGCGGACTGGATTTCGGTTCATGTAGAAGCCTGCCACCATATCCATCGCGTCGTCCAGCAAATCCGGGCTGCCGGCTGCCGGCCGGCGGTGGCTTTAAACCCGGCCACATCCCTTTCTGCTTTGGAGTATATTTTGCAAGATGTCGACATGGTTTTGTTAATGACCGTCAACCCCGGTTTCGGAGGCCAGGAATTTATCCCCGGGGTTATCCCTAAAATCCGGGCCCTGGCCGACTTGAAGCGCCGGTTAAAGCTAAATTTTTTGCTTGAGGTGGATGGAGGTATTACGCCGGCCATTGCCGGGGAAGTTTTGGGGGCCGGCGCCGAAGTGCTGGTAGCCGGATCGGCGGTTTTTGGCGCTCCGGATCGCGCCCGGGCTATTGCCGCCCTTAAGGCGGCGGGGAGTAGTATGGCCTGACTTTGCAGGTATCCTCAAGGTTAAAATAGCGACACCCGATGCTTAAGTAAGCCTGAGCCCCTAAGTTTTTCAGCTTAAACGCCGGGATCTGGAGCCTGTACTCCCTACTGGTGAAGGAACATATAATCGGACCTGTTATCGGAACCAGGGATGACCCAGGCCGACTCTACCTTGACGCCAGAAATATAGCGGTGCTATAATGACCCTAGTATCCTTCGGGGATAGGTGCAATTCCTTACCGGCGGTAAAGCCCGCGAGCCTTAAAAAAGGCCGATCCGGTGCAATTCCGGAGCCGACGGTGAAAGTCCGGATGGGAGAAGGGTAAGTTTGGTATATTTTAACCGGTCCCCGAAGAGGGGGCTTTTTATTTTGGCCTGGAGGTGCGGCTTTGACTGACGAAAGCTACATGCAGCGGGCCCTGGAGCTGGCCCGGTTGGGCCTGGGCAGAACGAGCCCCAACCCGGCGGTGGGTGCAGTTGTCGTTTCCCGGGGTGAGGTTGTAGGCGAGGGCTACCATCAGAAGGCCGGAACCCCTCACGCCGAAATTCATGCCCTGCAGGCAGCCGGCTCTAGGGCTAAAGGCGCAACCCTTTACGTCACTCTAGAACCATGCTGCCATTTTGGCCGCACCCCTCCCTGCACGAAGGCCATTATAGCTGCCGGCATCCGGCGCGTGGTGGCGGCTATGCCCGACCCTAACCCTCGCGTATCCGGGAAAGGGCTGGCCGAACTGCGGGAAGCAGGCCTGGAAGTAGAAGTAGGGGTACTTGCCCAAGAGGCGCAGGAGCTTAACGAGGCCTTTATTAAATATATCACCAGCGGTCGGCCCTGGGTAACCATGAAGATGGCCGTTTCCCTGGACGGGAAGATAGCTACTTTTACCGGGGCCTCGCGCTGGATTACAGGGCCGGAATCCCGGCTGAAGGCTCACCAAATGCGGGATACCCACGATGTAGTGCTGGTCGGCATCGGCACCGTTCTGGCCGATGACCCCCTGCTTACCACCCGGCTTCCAGGCGGGAGAGGGCGGGATGCTGCGCGGGTTATCCTGGACAGCCGCCTGCGCATCCCCCTGGAAGCCCGGGTTGTCCGGCTAGCTTCGCCGGCCCCGACCCTTGTTGCTACGACTGCTGCCGCCCCGCCAGAAAAGCTGGCGATTTTACAAGGCAAAGGGGTAGAAGTGCTGATTCTACCTTCAGAAGAAGGCCGGGTTTCCTGGCCGGCTCTTTTAGAAGCCCTGGCTGCCAGGGGATGGACGAGTATACTCATCGAGGGCGGCGCCGAGGTGAATGCTTCGGCCCTGGCCGCCGGCGTCGTTGACAAGGTGGTGGCCTTCATTGCTCCTAAAATTATCGGAGGCCGGTCGGCGCCCGGCGCCGTTGGGGGGGAGGGAGCGGCCCTCCCCGACTGCGCCTGGCAGTTGGAGAGAATAAAGCTGGATCGCTGCGGAGACGATATTATGCTCACAGGTTATTTACGGAAGTGAGAAGGAATGTTTACCGGTTTAATAGAAGAAATCGGTGTGGTGATAAAAATTGTTGCCGCTTCCCATGCCGCACGCATCCAGATAGCGGCGGAGACGGTCCTGGAAGGCACTCGTATCGGCCATAGCATTGCCGTTAACGGTGCCTGCCTGACGGTAGTCGAACTCGGCAAGAATTATTTTATCGCCGAAGCCATGGCCGAAACCCTGAACTCGACTACCCTGGGCACTCTGCGGCCTAGGGATAGAGTAAACCTGGAGCGCGCCCTGCGCCTTGGCGACCGCCTGGGTGGCCATCTGGTGAGCGGGCATGTGGATGGGGTAGGTGTAATAAGGAGGCGGGAACGTATAGGCCCCGCTCTGGAGTTAACCATAGAGGGCCCTGCCGCCCTAGCTCCTTATATTGCCCGTAAAGGCTCGATAGCTGTTGACGGGACGAGCCTGACGGTGATCGACGTAGAAGAGAGCACCTTTCGCGTCGGAATAGTTCCCCATACGTTGAAACAGACGATCCTGGGAGAAAAAAATACCGGCGCCGAAGTGAATTTGGAGGTAGACATCCTTTCCCGTTACTTGGAGCGGCTTTTAAATAAAACAAAAACCGGGCCGGCGCAAGAGCCCTCAATCACCGTGGATTTCCTGGCAGCTCACGGGTTTGTATAAGATCCTTCCAAAGTGATGTTGAAATACGTGCTGGTGGCGAGCGGGTTGAAAGGGCGAGCGCTTGCGAGTTGGCGAGACCGAGCCCGGAGGGGACCCCAAGGGCATGGAGGGGCCGGCCACTGAGGAGGAGTCAGAACTGAGCCGGGAATCCCGCCTTAAGGCGCGAGGGGGGGCCTTACGGTAAGCGAACCCTTGAACGCGAGCCCACTACTCCGGCATGGGCCAGGAAGTGCCTCTTATAAATCTTAGGGAGGAGCTTTTTATGGATGAAGAAATCCGCTTTAATACCATCGAGGAAGCGATAGAAGACATACGGGCCGGAAAAATGGTGGTGGTCGTAGACGACGAAGATCGGGAAAACGAAGGCGACTTAGTGGCGGCGGCCGAAAAGGCAACGCCGGAAATAATCAACTTTATGGCCACTTATGCCCGCGGTCTTATCTGCATGCCCGTCAACGGCCAGCGCCTGGACGAACTCGGACTGGGCCCCATGGTGCAGCATAACACCGAAAGCCACTGCACGGCTTTTACCGTTTCGGTGGATGCCAAGGAGACGACCACCGGCATTTCTGCTTACGAGCGCGCCTTGACGGTGCAAAAAATTCTCGACCCCAGCACGCGGCCGGAGGACTTAAGGCGGCCGGGCCATGTATTTCCCCTGAGAGCGCAAGAGGGAGGGGTGTTGCGCCGGGCCGGTCATACCGAGGCTGCCGTAGACCTGGCCCGCCTGGCAGGGCTTTATCCGGCTGGCGTGATCTGCGAAATTATGGCCGAGGACGGTACTATGGCCCGGGTGCCGCAGCTCATGGAGTTTTGCCGGAGGCACGGCTTAAAAATTATAACCATTGCTGATCTCATCCAGTACCGCCGCCGGACGGAAAAGCTCGTCAAGCGAATTGCCGTAGCCGACCTGCCCACGCGTTACGGTCATTTCCAGGCCCTGGCTTATGAAGATCTGATAGAACACAAAGGCCATTTAGCGCTGGTAAAAGGGGAAGTGGCTGGCGAGGAGCCCGTCCTGGTGCGGGTGCACTCCCAGTGCCTTACCGGAGACGTTTTTGGTTCCCTGCGTTGCGACTGCGGCGAGCAATTGCGGTGTGCGCTGGAAATAATTGAGAAAGAAGGGCGCGGCGTTTTGCTTTATATGCGCCAGGAAGGCCGGGGTATCGGGCTGGTTAATAAAATTAAAGCTTACAAGCTCCAGGAAGAAGGCAAGGACACCGTTGAAGCTAACGAGGCCCTGGGTTTTCCGGCTGACCTGCGGGATTACGGCATCGGGGCGCAGATCCTGGCCGACCTGGGTGTCAAGAAATTAAGGCTCCTGACCAATAACCCCCGAAAAATAGCCGGCCTGGAAGGCTACGGCCTCCAGGTAGTGGAGAGAATACCCATCGAGATCAGCCCCAACGAGGTTAACCGCCCTTACCTTAAAGCCAAAAGGGAAAAACTCGGCCACCTCTTGCATGTTTAATGCTTTAGGCCGGGAATTTAATGAAAGGAAGATCGATTTATGGGACAAACCTTTGAAGGCCAACTAAACGCTCAAGGTTTAAAATTCGCCATTATCGTCAGCCGCTTTAATGAGTTTATCACCAACCGGCTGCTGGCCGGAGCGCTTGATGCTTTGAAACGGCATGGCGGCAACGAGGAATTAATCGATATCGTCTGGGTGCCGGGGGCTTTTGAGATCCCGGTAATTGCTCGCAAACTCGTAGATAAAGGTTACGATGCCGTTATCTGCCTGGGGGCGGTTATCCGGGGAGCAACGCCGCATTTTGAATATGTAGCCGCCGAAGTGACCAAGGGGATTGCCCAGGTAGGCCTCCAGAGCGGCGTACCGGTAATTTACGGCTTAATTACCGCCGACAACCTGGAGCAGGCCATTGAGCGGGCTGGCACTAAGGCGGGTAATAAAGGTTTCGAGGCGGCCGTATCGGCCATGGAAATGGCCAACCTTTGCCGGGCTTTAGTTTAAATAATAAATAAAACCTGGGTTTTCCCAGGTTTTATTTATTATATTGCCCTTTGGACTTTGCCGGAACGCAGGCAGCGCGAACACACGTAAATACGTTTCGGCGAGCCTTCAACTACCGCCTTAACCCTCTGCAAGTTAGGTGACCAGGTGCGCTTGGTTTTAATATTGGAGTGGCTTACCTGGTTGCCTACTGTGGTTTTCTTCCCGCATACGTGACAGATGGCCATTCTTTCTCACCTCGCTCCTACCTTGCCCATTTTAACAGAGTTTAGCCGTTTTGACAACAGGAGGGGAGATCTTGGTGCGGAAGAGGTAAAAGAACTGGGCAAACCAGCCGACGTGCCGCCCTACCGGGAGATCTTTGTCGCCTATAACGGGAGGTTTCTGGCCGTAAACCCGGAAAAGCTGGAACTTCCCCTGGATGTACTTCTGGAAGGCGAAATGGAAGTCGAATTGAAGGACGGGCAGCAGGTGAAGGTTAAACCGGTCTTCCAGTTGTTAAAGGAGCATCTATCCGTCTATACGCCGGCCTATGTGGAGAGGGAAACCGGCGTTCCCGGCGATACCGTCGTCCGCCTGGCTCGGGAGATGGCCAAAACCAGGCCGCTGCACCTCATTTTTGGCGCCAGCAACTACCAGTGGTATCACGGCGATCTTAAGGGCCGCGCCCTGGCGCTCTTGCCAGTACTTACCGGCAATATAGGGAAGCCCGGTGCGGGCATTTCTACTTACGCTCTTTAATATCCAGCATTTGAAGCCTTTTACCCGTATTGCTTCTCTTTCCGCCTTCGCCACTACTTTAGGAGCGGCAGCCATCATTCTGCCCGACCTGGGACGGGTAGAAAGGGTTTACAACCTGGTTTTACATCCCAACTTCCGCTCGCCTTTGATCTGGGACGTGATCGTGGTTACCGCTTATCTGATGTTAACCTTTTTAAGCGTTTATTTTCAACTATGACGGGGCGTTATAACTTCTTACCGCACGGTGATAATTAGTTTCGCGTTTACCACCGCGCGGGCATCCTCTATCGCATTGGTGCCCGGGGCAGCCTTGCGGCCGGCCCTCTCCAATATCCTTTCGAGAACTGGGACCGCCCGCTAAGCCGGTCCATCAGCCCTCCGCATAGATCGATGGGCCGGCTTTTTTGGTTACTTCAAATGCAGGCGGAGTTTTTTATGGCAGGGATAATCTCTTCTGGGAGCGAAATATCTTTAAAAAAATCGCTGCAGGAGAGAGAAAATGACCAAGGATCTTGCAATCCCGGTAGATACTTTAAGGTACGTTGGTTCCAAAAGAGCAAAGCTTCTTAGCCAGCTAGGCATCCTAACGGTTGGCGATCTGCTTTATCATTTTCCCAGGCGCTATGCCGACCGACGGCAACTGAAAAAGCTGGACGAAATAATCCCCGGCGCCCAGGAAACGGTGCGCGTATGCATCAGCCGGTGGGAAGAAAAGCAGGTACGGCCCCGCCTGAGCATCAGCCGCGCTTTGATAAAAGACGAGCGGGGCAGCGGGTATGCTGTGTGGTATAACCAGCCCTATATTAAGAAGAAATTACCGCCGGGCACCACGGTGCTTCTTACCGGCAGCGTAGGGCGGTACGGCTTCTGGCCGGAGCTGAGGGTGGAAGATTACGAAATAGAAGGGGAGATGGATAATTTAAACGTCGGCCGCATTACCCCCTTTTACCCTTCTACAGCGGGCTTAAGCCAGCGCTGGTTTCGCCTTATTATCTATCTTGCCTTACAGGAATATGCGGCAGCGGCGCCCGATATTTTGCCCCTTTCCTTGCGGCAGCGATACCGCCTCCCGGGGATCGAGAAGGCGCTCTGGGGGATGCACTTTCCGAAAGATGAAGACGAACGCCGCCAGTCACGCCGGCGTTTCGTCTATGAAGAGTTGCTGTTATGGGAATTAGGCCTGGTTTTAGGAAATCGCAACCGCGAAAAAAACGTTGGCATAGCCCACCGCGGCGGTTCGGAACTGGTGGCCAGATTTTTGGCCGGCCTGCCTTTTAAACTGACGGCAGCCCAGGAGCGCGTGCTGGGCGAGATCTTCGCCGATATGGAATCGGAAAAACCAATGGCCCGTCTCCTACAAGGCGATGTCGGTTCGGGAAAAACGGTGGTCGCCGCCGCGGCTTTGGTAAAAGCCATAGCCGGAGGCTGGCAAGGGGCCTTAATGGCCCCTACCGAAATACTGGCCGAACAACATTATCTGAACTTACGCAGGTACCTGACCCCCCTGGGCATAAAAATAGGTTTGCTTACCAGCAGCCTTAACCAGCGAGAACGGGAAGAGGTTTTAGCCGGGCTTGAGGCGGGCAGCTTGCCGCTGGTGGTAGGCACGCATGCTCTCATCCAGGAAGGCGTAAATTTCCGGGCCCTGGGGCTGGTGGTTATCGATGAGCAGCATCGTTTTGGCGTGCGCCAGCGGGCCAGCCTACAGCAGAAAGGCGACAGATGTGACCTGCTGGTAATGACGGCCACCCCAATCCCGCGCACGCTGGCTTTGGTGGCTTACGGTGATTTGGATATTTCCATCATCGATGAACTCCCGCCCGGCAGGCAAAAAGTTATTACGAGGGTGTTGACCGAAAGCCAGAGGCACAAGGCTTATGCGCTTATCGAAAGGGAGCTGGCCTACGGTCATCAGGCTTATGTGATTTGTCCCCTAATCGAGGAATCAGAAAAGCTGGAAGCCGAGGCGGCTACGGCTGTTTTCGAGCGCCTGCAGCGAGAGGTATTCCCTTCCTGGCGCGTTTCCCTCTTGCACGGCAGGTTGAGCGCGGCCGAAAAAGAGGAAGTAATGCAGAAATTTTACCGGGGCGAAAGCCACATCCTGGTGGCCACCACTGTCGTCGAAGTAGGCGTAGATGTACCCAATGCTACCGTTATGCTGATCGAAGATGCTGACCGCTACGGCCTGGCCCAGTTGCACCAGCTGCGCGGTCGCATAGGGAGGGGGACGGCCCAGAGCTACTGCTTGCTTCTCACTAGGAGCAAGGATGGGGCCGTGCGTCAGCGCTTAAAAATTTTGGAGCAGACGAGCAACGGTTTTGCCATTGCCGAAGAAGATTTGCGCCTGCGCGGGCCGGGGGAATTTTTCGGGGAGCGCCAGCACGGTTTGCCGGAATTTCGCATAGCCGTCTTGCCCGATGATATGGCCGCTTTAGAGCAGGCGCGTAAAGATGCGCGCTCCCTGGTAGATCAAGGCTTAATTTACCGTCCGGAATTTCAAGCCCTTTTGCGGGTTGTGGATAATAAAGTAAAGAATTTACAATTATAATTTTTTATCCAGCATAAAGAAGCTCTCTTTAAGGAAGGATAAAAAACAAAACAAAATTGATTTAAACAAGGTGGGAAAGATTTTGCAACTAGAAGCAGGAGAACGTTCCCTTATTGCTTCTTTTTCCAGCAGTACTAAGGCTCTGGAGGCTATGAGTTCTCTTAAGGCAGCCGGATTTCGTGAAGTCCAATTCGATCGCGTAGGCCGCTTCGGCGTGCGCGCCGATGATCGTTATAATAATCCCCTGGCCAACCAGGCCAATACCATTACCGGGTTGACTCTTTACTCGGCCGATATAAGCCCTTTGACCCGGACGGATACCCGCGCCCTTTTAAGCGCCGATCCCTCGGTGAGCGGCTTGGGATTAGAAAATTATGGAGTAGCTGGAAATAAAGGTTTTTTAGTTACCGTAGTTACAACTAAAGATAAACTTAACCTAGCCAAGGAAATTATCCAACGATATGGTGGCGAGATTTAAAGGGACCAAATACTTCTAGTTTAGCTGAAGCATAAAAAATTAAGGTCGAAACATACTAGAACTAAGAAAAAGGAGGTGAATAAAAATGCCGCGAGGTGGAAGGACCAACAGACTCCTCATACCGCAGGCCCGGGGCCAGATGGAACGTTTTAAACAAGAAGTAGCCAACGAGTTGGGTATTGCTAATTACGACGGTTACCTGGGCGACCTGCCCTCCAAAGTCAACGGCTCGGTTGGAGGGTTAATGGTTAAAAAGATGATCGCAGCTTATGAACAAACTCTAACCGGCACTCCCGCTGGCGGCGATGTCGAACTCGGCGCTGCCCAGAATGTAACCGGTCGTATCAGTGGACCTAACCCCGCTTTTACTGCCGGTGGCCAGAAATTAAACATTAACGCTCAAGCTTTCAATAACCAGTCAGCTGGCCTCGCTGCTGATACCACCGCTTTAGTTGGGGGTAGAAGCTAGCCTTATCGTCGGGATGGCGGGTTTTTTAGGACCCGCCATCTTTTTTTAATGCATTAAAATAGCGGCTTTTGTTTGTAGAAGAGTTTTATGTAATGCTTGATTTAAAGCGGCGCCGATTACCCAGGCTTGATTATGAATTAATTCATCAATTTCCTTTGGTGTTACAACCAGGTTACCCCCAAAAGGACGTAAAACTTGAGCTATAAGTTGTTTTATTATTTGTTGGGGAAATTCAACTCCTAAGTTAGGGTAAAGTAACTTTATGTGCTCTAAAGCTTCAAAAATAATGACACCAGCATGAACCACGGTAGGTATACCAATGGCAATTACGGGGACGCCCATATTTTGCTGATTTATAGCCAGGCGCTGGCTTCCTATGCCGGAACCAGGGTTAATACCGGTATCGCAGACTTGGATATTCGTTCCAATGCGTTTAAGATCCCCTGCGGCTAAAGCATCAATAGCAATTATAGCTTTGAAAGTTTTTACTTTATCTATTATCCCCCGGATAATATCCGCCGTCTCTATTCCAGTAGTACCTAAAACCCCGGGGGATATAGCGCTGACCGGACGGGTACCGGGGGGAACACTTTGGGGCGCATATTTAAACAAATGTTGGGTAACTGTAAAATCGCGGATTATTCTGGGGCCTAAAGAATCAGGGGTTGCCTCCCAGTTGCCTAAACCTACAACTAGAATAGGATCCGTAAGGCCTATATTATGCTTTTGAAGTAAATAAGATATTTTCTGGCCTAAAATATTGGCTATATTTTCATGAGCAGGGGGATTATTGGTTAATAAAACCGGGGCTTCTATAGTTATGTATGTTCCCTGGGGCTTGCCAAGCGCTTGCTCGCCTACATTATTAAAGATAGTAACGGTAGTCACCGTGGCTTCTGGATATGTTTCTTTATCTTCTTTTACCCCGGGAACTTCCTGCCGTGTAGCCCCGCGCAATAAATCATGAGCTTCTAAGGCGAGGTCGGAATAAATGCGACATAAACGATAAAAATCAATTCGTTGCATCTTTTTACCTCTCCAAAACTTAACCTAACCATAAGGATAACCAACTTTGAAATAAATATGCATGAGCAGGAAAATTACTAGTTACGTTGAATTTTTAGATGACTACATTCTTTGGGAGGATGTTTTTTGGAGGTTAAGTGCATAATCTGCGGCCGTAAAGAAATCATCACCAAGGTACATAAAGATTATCGCAAACTCGCCCGCAACCAAACGGTTTTTACCTGTGAGATATGCCGGGAGAAAATTAAATTTGAAGCTAATAAACTCCAGAAAAAATCTCGCTAGTTTCTATTGACAGCGTAATTTACCAATAATATAATCCAAATAGGAGGTGCTGGAAATGCAGATTACCCTGAGTCCGAAAGCCGAAGAATTTATTAAAAGTAAGACTGACACCATAACCATTAAAATGGAAGTCTGCGGCGGCTGAGCAGGGATAACCATCCGTCCTGCCGTGTATGCAGGCGCACCTAGCGAAGCTTCAGGTTTTGGTCTGGAACAAGTTGATGGTATAAAAGTTTACTGGCAAAAGGGCATGCGAGTACGGCCTGATGGTCTTAAAATCGACCTGGTAGGTTTTGGGCCTTTTAAGCAATTAATTGTCGATGGTGTAGAAGGTAACTAAAGGTGCTTCCGAAAGAAATATGAAAATGCCGGGGATGCTGGCGTAAGGCGACTTTGGGCGAGCCCTGCGAGCCGTTGGCGAGACCGAGCCCGGAGGCGGGGCCGAGGGCATGGAGGC
>JASUSV010000037.1 GCA_030445865.1 Clostridia bacterium | reverse complement strand
ACCTTTGGCCACCTGGCTGGCGATGTGGTGCTGCAGAAGACGGCAGAGATAATAAAAAACTCCATCAGGATTGTGGATACTGTGTACCGGTACGGGGGCGAGGAGTTTATAATCATTCTTCCAGGGACAAAAGGGGAAGATGCTGTAAGAGTGGCAGAGAGAATACGGCAATCTATAGAAATTTACCCTTTCCCGCACCGCAGGGTCACTGCAAGCCTGGGCATAACCTCAGCGAAAGAAAACGATTCTGTTAACTCGCTGCTTGCAAGGGCGGATCAGGCCTGTTATGAGGCGAAGAAACAAGGCAAAAACTGCCTCTACTTGAACCCATCATAATCCACCTTAATACAAGGTGCCCGGTTAATTCCTGGTGACGCTTGCCTCCTGGTGCTTTTACTAGAAGAATTTATCAGTTTTCCTGCTGTCAAAAGTAAAAATAAGAAAAAACCCGCTGTTAGCGGGTTAGGGAGCCACCGTGTTCGGTTTGCCCTGCAGCGGGAGGCTCGATAACCAAGACGGCTTCGCGTAGTATCTTTGCGGCCAACACGGCGGTAACGTTGCCGTGGTCATAGGGCGGGCAGACTTCTACCAGGTCAAAAGCAACGATATTTAATCCCCGCAAAGCGTAAAGGGTTTCCAGAATTTCCTGGGAAGTACAGCCACCTGGCTCCGGCGTCCCCGTCCCGGGGGCGAATGCCGGGTCTACCACATCTATATCCAAAGTCAGGTAAACCGGCCGCCCAACCAGGCTAAGCTTTAACTCTTCTAAAGGAGCAGCCAAATCCCCGGGGTAGAAATGGGTATGGTTATAACCGTACTCAAATTCCTCCCTAGTACCGGAGCGTACTCCCAACTGGTAAATATTTTTTCCGCCGAGTTCTGTAGTAAGCAAACGCATAACCGTAGCATGGGAGAGGCGCTGGCCGAGATAATCCTCGCGTAGGTCAGCGTGGGCGTCTAGTTGCAACACAACAAGGCCTGGATAAAACCTAGCCGCCGCCTTGGCTAAGGGGTAGGTAATAAGGTGTTCACCCCCAAGGAAAAAGGGCAACTTGCCGTGACTAAAGATCTCCTCGGCCATTTCTTGGATTAATTGCAGGTTTTTCTCCACCCGGCCGGGCACCAGGTCAAGATCCCCTAAATCGGCCAGAGGAATTTCTCTTAGGTCGCGACCTAATCGGGGGCTATATTCTTCCAGCACTTCGGAGACTTCACGAATTGCCCGGGGACCCCATCGAGTCCCCGGGCGGAAACTGGTAGTAACATCCAACGGTACACCGACCAGGACGGACCTCGCCTCATGGTAAGCACGGAAGGCAGCCAAAAAGGGGGTTGTCCTTAAGAACCTGGACCTCAAAAGCTTTCCTCCTGTTGCAGGATTTCGGCTACGAAAGGCGGCAAGTAAAACGCGGCCCTGTGTATCTCCGGGGTGTAAAACCTGGTGTTGAGCCGGGCAGCCTTGTCCCAGTCAAAACTCTCAGGGTGTGGCCCTTTGCTCCCCAGGCTAAAGCTCCAGATACCTCCCGGATATGTAGGAACAGGAGCTAGATAAAGGCTGGCAATGGGAAAGATCCTCTTTAAATCATTCTGGATACGGCGTATGAGCTCCCGGTTAAATAAAGGGGATTCCGTCTGGGAAACAAAAACACCATTTTCTTTTAAAGCCCGGAAGACATCCCGATAAAAATCGGCGGCAAAAAGACCTGCTGCCGGACCTACCGGATCGGTAGAATCTACAATGATGACGTCATATTTATCCTCTACCCGACGGACATGTTCAATGCCGTCTTCATAACGAATTTCCACACGGGCGTCATCGAGACCGTAAGCGATTTCCGGCAGGTACTCCCGTGCGCTGGCCACCACGCGGGCGTCTATTTCCACTAAAGTAGCTTTTTCCACCGAGGAATGTTTAATAACTTCCCGAATAACCCCTCCGTCGCCGCCGCCGATCACCAAAACATCGCGCGGATTAGGATGAATGTTTAGGGGCACATGGCTAATCATTTCATGATAAATGAACTCGTCGCCAATACTTGTCTGGATTACGCCGTCTAAAAGCAACATTCGCCCGTAGGCCTCGGTATCTATAATTGCCAGCTCCTGATAAGGCGTGTTCTCTCTATGCAGGGTGGCTTTAACGCGACAGGAGAGGGCTAAATCCTGTGTTTGCAACTCCGTAAACCATAACCCTTTCAATATGATCGCTCCCCCTTATTTTAATATTAAATTATACCCAGGATGGCCTGGGCAATACTGACGTTATGGATATTAATGCGTAAGAGACTGTTAATTAAGTCCATATGCACGGCGCTCGTTTCCAAACTCCAGCGGTTTTCTTCCTGCAGGCGCTGAAAATGGGAATAGCGCAATTCCTTCTCTAAACGTAAAATTTCCGGGTGCCCTTTAATTACTTGCCCGGCCAGCTTAACATCATTGGTGGCAAAGGCATCCATTACCAAAATAAAATTCTTTTGCACCCTGGAATACATTTCCTGCAATTCAGCCTGACCTCTTTCGGAAAACTCCAAGCCGGTTTCTTCCAGCTTACGCCATTGCCTGGCCATTTCCACTACCACATCGCCCAGATGTTCCAGGTCATTAGCAATATAAAGCAATTTAGCTTCTTCAACCGATTGTTCTTCCGAAAGGTTGGCCTGGGTAACCCTGGCGAGGTAACGGGCAATAGCCTGATAGAGGCGATCAAGTATACTGTCCATTTCGCGTATCTTCTCGGCCAGCCCTACTTCTCTTTCAGGGAGGGGCAACATGACCCGTGGAAACATTTCATCTTTAATTATAGCTGCCATGCGTAAGAGTTCCTGGCGCACCCGGCTGAGGGCGAGTTCCGGCACATCTAGTACCGCTTCATCTAAATACTCCGCCACCTTTGCGGTCAGAGGGGCATCCGGAACTATTTTCTCCAACAGGCGACCTACCCAAGGGGTAAAAGGCAGGAAAATAAGCATATTGATGGCGTTAAACAGGGTATGGCCGTTGGCAATCTGGCGACCGATATCAGGCGAAGTCAGCCGCACGAGCAACATGAAATACGGGAGGAGCGGCAAAAACAACAGCGCACCTACAACTTTAAAGAAAAAATGAGCTACGGCTACCCTTTTGGCCTCCCGGGAAGATCCCAGGCTGGAAATCAACCCTGTAGCCGTTGTACCTATATTGGCACCTAAAACTACGGCCAGAGCAGGTTCCAGGGTGATTATCCCTTGCCCTGCCAGTGAGATAGCCAGGGCCACGGGGCCGGCGCTGCTCTGGACTATAGCGGTAAAAACGGTGGCCAGCAAGACTACCAACCAGGGGTTGGAAGCCAGGCGATTAAGATCGGTTACAAAGGCTGGGTAATTTTTTAACGGCTCTACGGCTGCAGTCATGACCATTACTCCGTAAAAAATCAGGCCGAGGCCTAAAATGGCCTGACCGAAGTAACGCCAGCGGCGCCGCCGGGCAAAGAGGTAGGGTATAAGGCCGATAATCACTCCCCAAAGCGCGTAATTGCTAATACGAAAAACGATAAGCTGGACCGTGAAAGTAGAGCCTATAGCCGCCCCCAGGATTACCCCCAGGGCCTGGCTTAAACTCATTAACCCGGCGCTTACAAACCCTACCAGGAGGACGGTAGTGACGGCACTCGATTGGAGAAAAAAGGTTATTACCAGGCCTACCAGCATGCCCAGGATGCGATTACGGGTAAAAGCCCTCAGGATCTGCTGGACTTCCCTAGCAGCGGCATGCTGAAGACCGTCGCTGATGAGGTTGGTACCGAAAATAAAAAGGGCCAGACCACCCAGGAGGCCGGTTACCAGACTAAAATCCATTAGGGCCTAACCCCTGTTTCGCGGAAAATAACCATTTCCCCAATGTTAACGGCGTGATCGGCAATCCTTTCTAAATAACGGGCTACCAGAGCCAAATAGCTGGCCTGGTCTACATACTCCGGCCCTTTCTTCATAAAACCGACCAGCTCCTCATAAAGATCTTCAAAAAGCCGGTCAACTTGATCGTCTGCATCTATAACTTCACGGGCCAGTTTTATATCTCCCTGCACCAGGGCCTTAAGGGCCTTATGAAGCATAATCTGAGCCAGCTCGCTCATGCACGGAATATCAACCAACGGTTTAAAATACGGCCCTTTACCGGCCAGGCGCTCCGCTGTTTCGGCAATATTTACGGCATAATCGCCAATACGTTCGAGCTCTTTGCCGACCCGCATAACGGTAGCTAAAATGCGCAGATCCCCAGGAGCAGGCTGCTGCAGGGCGATCAGGTCCAGCGCTTTTTCCTCAATGGAATAATCTAGTTCATCAATCTGGGCGTCGCCTTCAATTACCTGCTTGGCGAGAACAATATCCTGGCGTTTCAAAGCCTCTAAAGACTTGGCTAGAAAACCGCGTACCAGATCTCCCATACGCAAAATATCGCGCTGCAAGTCCAGCAAGGCTCGATCATAAGCGCTAAGCGGCCTGGCCATCATTTATCTCTCCCCTCTGATTTATTTTACGGAAAATAGGGGATGAATTTTTCCTTTCGCTGACTTTTATTTTAACATAAACTTAACATTATGTACCTAAGACTTTCTCTTCCAGCAGGTTGACCAATCCGGGCGCATCATTGAGATCAAAGCATGGCACCCTAATGTCTAAAGGCTCGTCGGTGGCTACGGCCAAAAGTTCCTCAGGGCGACAGAGGAGCTCCCCGCTTACTGCCGCTCGGTGGACTTCGATCTTGGGTTTATTGCCCCGCTTATACCCCTCGGTAATAATCAGGTCTACACCTTCGATGCGGGCTGCGATCTCATCTAAACTCTTCTCTTGCTCGACCTTCTCGATAAGCGCAAATTTCTGAGGCGAAGAAATAATAACTATGTCGGCCCCTGCCTCGGCGTGCTTCCAGGTGTCTTTACCAGGATGGTCGATATCAAAGCCGTGGGTATCGTGCTTAACTGTAGCCACCCTGTAACCCCTGGACTTTAACTCTTTAATGAGTTTTACCATAAGGGTTGTCTTGCCAACGTTGGATTTGCCGACGACAGAAATAATGGGGACCACCTGGCCTACCTCCCTCGGGAAATAATAAGGCTTCCAAAACAGTGGCTCATGCCCAAGTGGCGCCGTTCGCTCCTAGGGGGCTCGCTGACGAGCCGTAAGGGTCCCTGCCTTCCGGCGGGGTTCCCGGGCAATTCGGCCTCTATGCCTCAATGTCCGGCTTCACTAGATTCCCTACCAACCATGCCGAGGCAGCCTGGCCGTTCGTACCCTGCTGCCGGGATGTAAATCAGGACAATGAGGCGGAATTTCTACAAGGGCATCTGCCCCGATAGCCGCGCAAATGCCCTCCGGGTTAAAAAGCGGTGTAGCCAGTAAACGTCCTTCCTCTATACTGAGTTTAGCCCAAATGAACTTGCGGGAAGGGCGAGGGTTTCCTTTTAAAGGTTTGGTCAGGATGGCCGTAAAGAATTCCGGACCGGGCTTTAAACCGGCCAGGAACCGCAAAACCGGCACCGCTACCAGATAAAAGGCTGCCAGGGCTGCAGGCGGCCTGCCGGGCAGGCCGAGCAGCAACTTTTTTTCCAGAGCCCCGGCCACCACCTTCCGCCCGGGCCGAATGGCCAACTCCTGGAAAAGAATTTCCCCGCCCAGGAGGCGAAAGGCCGCGCTTGTAAAATCGTATTCGCTTCCGGCAGCTCCGCCGCTGATTAAAAGCAGGTCGGCGCCGGGCAACGCCCGTTCCATAAGGGCGAAGATTTGCTGAAGATCATCAGCTGCTACGCCACGATAGATTACCTCGGCGCCGGCCAGCAAACAGGCCGCCGCCAGCATTGCAAGGTTGCTGGCGTAAACCTGGCCGTACTCAAGAGCCTGCCCCGGTAGCCGCAGTTCGCTGCCCGTGCAGATTAAGGCTACCCTGGGGCGACGATAAACTCTCACCCGCTCCACGCCTAAAGCAGCCAGTAAACCGCTTTCAGCCGGGCCAAGAGAGGTACCTGCCTCCAAAATTATCTCCCCGGCCCGCACCTCGCTGCCGGCCTGCTCTATATTCGCTCCTGCCCCGGTACCTTTTAGCAGGCGTATTTCTTCTCCTGCCACCGCCGCTTCTTCCCCGGAAATTACGGCCCAGGTCCCTCCAGGTAAAGCCGCGCCCGTAAAGATCCGCGCCGCCTGGCCGGGCAAGAGCTCCTTTTCCGCAGGGTGACCGGCCGGTACCTGCCCTACGAGGCGCCATGTATTCCCGGCGGGCTTTCCCAGGGCATAGCCGTCCACCGCCGACCTGGAAAAAGAAGGATAAGCAAAGGGGGCTCTTACTTCCCGGGCTAAAACCAGGCCACAAGCAGCTTCAAGGTCAACCTCCTGTAAGTCCGGCTTCCCCGCACCCAGTAAAAGATCCAGCGCCTTTTCCAGTTCCGGCATTCCGCCCACCCCCTTTAGCCAGAAGGCGGGCCTGCTGCAGTTCTTCCGGCGTGTTAATGTTAAAAAATGTGCGCCTAATATCGGTAAAACGGCGTAAATCTTCTTCCTCAATGGCCAATAAACGCATTTGGGGGTAAAAAGCCACGATTTTGGTGATATTTTGCTTTAAACATTCTTGGATGGGTTCAATACAACTTCTAGCATAAACCGCGTGCAAAGGCTGGAAGTACCCCTCAATCCGGGGCGCCACAATATCATAGCCTTCCGCCTTCCCAAGCATAAATCTAATCAAAGCGGGCTCTAAAAAAGGCATATCGCAGGCGATAATAAAGTTATACCAGTCTCCGGAGGCTAAAAGGCCGGCGTGCATACCGCTTAAAGGACCCATACCGGGAATTACATCTTTGACTAGTTTTACCCCTAAATATTCGTAGGCTGCCACATCGTTGGTTACCAGGATAACCTTGGAAAATACCTTCTTTAAATTTAAAACCACTATATCAATCATGGGCCGCGAACCGACTTGTAAAAAAGCTTTATTGGTGCCCATGCGCGAACTCTTACCGCCTGCTAGGATAATTCCTGTCGCCTGCACGAGGCCCCTACCTCCACCTTTATTTTCCCCTTAACGCCTTTAATAACTTTAATAATAACACAAACAAAAGACGGGCGCTATAAACCTAAAAAGCCGCTTATTGCAAAAGCTATAAAAGTCAGGGTATAAATATTGTCGAGGTTGTCGAACAGGAGTGAAAAAATGGCCGCTTTATTACCTTTAATCGAAGAAATTAAAGCCCCGCCTGACCCGCCGTCACTTTTTGAGGCCTTGAGATACGATCCGGGTGGCTTTTTACTAGAAAGCGCCCTCTTCCACCCTCGTTGGGGAAGATATTCCTTTCTCGGCACCAACCCCTTTTTAATTTTCCAGAGCAGAGGGTATCAGGTGAGCTTGAGCTACGGCGACGGCAGAAAAGAAGTTTACACCCATAATAATCCTTTTGCTTTTTTGCGCTCTCTCCTGCAACGCTACCGCCTGCCTCCTCGGGAAAGCCCCCTTCCATTTAACGGCGGCGCCGTAGGTTATTTCGCTTACGATTTAGGCCGCTATATCGAGCGCCTCCCCAGCCTAGCCAAAAATGATCTGCCGCTGCCTGAATGCTACCTGGCTTTTTATAATACCGTCGTGGGCATTGACCACGCGCAAAAACGCGTTTATATTGCCGCTACCGGCCTACCTGAAGAGGATGCCGGCCGAGCGAGGCAACGGGCCCTTGGGGACCTAAAAGAAATGGCCTCCCGCCTGACCAGAGCCCGCGCTACAAGAATCATCCCGGCCGTTAATAAAAACATAAAACAAATAAAGAGCAACTTTACTAAAGACGGATACTGCCGGGTAATAGAGCGCGCCTTGGAATATATCGCCGCCGGCGACATCTACCAGGTTAATCTTTCCCAGCGCTTAGAAACTACCTTAGAGTTTTCACCCTGGCAATTATATCTCCGCTTGCGGCAAATTAACCCCGCCCCCTTTGCCGCGTTTTTGCCTTTGCCCGGAGGGGCCATAGTAAGCGCCTCGCCCGAGCGCTTTCTGCGCCTCTCAGGACTGCAGGTGGAAACGCGGCCCATTAAAGGCACAAGGCCCCGGGGCTCCTCCCCGGAAGAAGACCGGTGCCTGCGCCAAGAACTCTGGACGAGCCCTAAAGACCGTGCCGAACTGGTAATGATCGTGGATTTAGAACGCAACGACCTGGGCCGCGTCTGCGAAACCGGCTCAGTTAAAGTACCCGAACTTTTCACCCTCGAAGAATACACTACCGTTTTTCATCTCGTCTCCACTATAGTGGGTAAACTGCGGCCCGATAAAGATATACTCGACCTGTTGCAGGCAACATTTCCCGGCGGTTCCGTTACCGGCGCGCCTAAGGTACGGGCTATGGAAATCATTGAAGAGCTGGAACCGGTGCGCCGCAGCGTCTATACTGGAGCTATAGGCTATCTGGGTTTTGACGGCGAGGCCGACCTGAACATCGTCATCCGCAGTTTCCTGATTTCCGGCAGGCGCGCCTTCTTCCAGGTAGGCGGTGGCATCGTAGCGGATTCCATCCCCGAATTAGAATACGAGGAAACTCTGCACAAGGCCATGGCCCTTATAGAGGCTGTAAGGAGGTCGAAGGGTGGGATGCCGGAAAATGACTGAAGCTATTGTTTACCTCAACGGCAGGCTTGTGCCTCAAAGCCGGGCTTTTATTTCAACCTCTAACAGCAGCTTTCTTTACGGCGAAGGCCTCTTTGAAACTCTAAAGATAGAAAAAGGCCGGCCGCGCTTTTTACCACACCACCTCGAGCGCCTTTATCGCGGCGCCGAGTTTTTAAATTTTAGCCTTCCTGATCAGGATGCCTTAACTAAGGCTATAGAAGAAACTATCGAAGCCAACGGGGTAGAATGCGGCCGATTAAGGCTAACCTTAAGCCGTAATGGCGAAGGAAGCTGCCTTTTAATTACCGCCAGCCAGGGGTTGCCTTACAAAGAAAAAGATTACCTCCAGGGCTTCCGGGCCGTACTTTCCAGCTTCCGGCGCAACCACCTTTCACCTCTTAAAGCCTTTAAAACTACTAATTATCTGGAAAATGCCCTCGCCCTTAAAGAGGCTCAGGCGGCAGGGGCCGGAGAAGCCATCCTACTGAACACCGAGGGATTCCTGGCTGAGGGCAGCCGCAGCAACCTCTTTCTCGTCCACGATGGGGTATTATTTACTCCTGATTTGGCAAGCGGGCCGCTTCCCGGGATTACGCGACAGCAGGTAATCGCTCTCGCCCAGCAGGCAGGGATTACCGTAGTCGAAAAACGACTGGCCCTAAAAGACTTAACTGCCGCCCAGGAGGCTTTCCTGACCAGCAGCTTAATGGAAATCATGCCATTAACCTCCTTTGGAGATCAGCCGATAGGCAATGGAAAACCGGGTCCGGTGACCAGTTATATAAAAAAAATATTTACAAATACTGCAGTCGGAAAATTAAGTTCGCCGCCAGGTGGAATAATAAAGTAGAGGTGATAAGCTCTATGCCCCAGCATGGGCCAGTTAAAGTAGTCATAGTCGGTGCCGGTTATGTCGGCGCCACCACTGCTTTTGCCCTTTTGCGCAGTGGCCTGGTAACCGAACTGGTTTTGGTAGACAAAAACCGCGCCAAGGCGGAAGGCGAGGCCATGGATTTAAGCCACGCAGCCTCCTTGGGGCCCCCGGTGAAGATTTACGCCGGCGGCACTGCCGAATGTGCCGGCGCGCGGATAATAATTTTCGCTGCCGGAGCCAACCAGCGGCCTGGAGAAACGCGCCTGGACCTGGTGCACCGCAATACAGCCATCGTACGCGAGGCCCTACCGCCCATCGTGGCGAGTTGTCCCGACGCTGTAATCATCATGGTCACCAATCCTGTTGATATTTTGACTTATGTAGCCTGGAAGATCTCCGGTCTACCGGTCGAACGCGTCCTAGGATCCGGCACCGTACTGGATAGCGCCCGCTTCCGCCACCTCATCTCCCGTTATTTACGGGTAGACCCCCGCAACGTCCACGCCTATGTGATCGGTGAGCACGGGGACACCGAAGTACCCGTTTGGAGCCGAGCCAATATCGCCGGCGTGGAGCTTGAGGATTTCTTAGCCCTGGACGGCACTCCCAACCTGGAAGCCTTTAAAGTAGAAACCACTCACCAGGTTCGCGAGGCGGCCTATGAGATCATTGAGCGTAAAGGTGCCACGGCTTATGGTGTCGCCGTAGCCCTCAACCGCATTTGCGAAAGCATTTTACGGGACGAGAATTCGGTCCTAACGGTTTCCAGCCTTGTCCAAGGCCTTTACGGCATAGAAGATGAAGTCTGCCTTAGCCTCCCCTGTTTAATCAATAAAAAAGGGCGGCATAAAATCCTGGCCGTCCCCCTGGATTCTTCCGAACGGGCCGCTTTGCGCCATTCGGCCCGGACACTGCGCGAGGTAATCGAGCAGCTAGAACTTTAATGACAGCGTTTATAGAGTTGGATAAAGTTTAAGATAAAGCGCAACTCCTGCTCGTTGCAATTACAGACCAAACGCAAGACGGACTGCACGTTGGGTTCTAAAAGTAATTTTCGCAGATCAGGGCTCATCTGCTGTAAAACTTCTTCTATCTCCCGGTCATCAGCGATAAAGTAACAGGGCGAGATACCTAAAACTGAACCGAGTTTTTCCAAAGTCTTTAAGGATGGTTGAACCTTCCCCTGCTCAATCTGGCCCACCAAGCCGGCGGAAACCCCTGCCGCCCTGGCCAGCTCGGATTGAGTAAGCCCCTGCTCTTCCCTGGCTAGCCGCAGTTTCTGGCCTAAGGACGCATCCTTATTCAAAAGCGAACTTAAAGGTACATCTAACTTTCTGGCTATTTTCTTTAGAGTTTCCAATGCCGGGGAAACGTTCCCCCGTTCTATTTCACTCAAGTATGAGGGAGAGATGGCCATAGAATCGGCAAAGTCAGTCAAAGAATAGCCCCTCTTCTCCCGCAATAAACGTATCTTCGCGCCCAAGGAAAGGCCTTCCTCGGCGCCAGCTTCAACCAGTTGATCGCGCGGTAGGTTCAAAGCTGACGCCAACTTTTCCAGGGTTTTAAGGGAAGGTCTTTTGGCCCCCCGTTCGATTTCGCTTAAATAAGAAACCGAAATCTTGGCCCGGCCAGCCAGATCCTGGAGCGAATAACCTCTCTGCTCTCGCAATTCGCGTATCTTTTGGCCGCAAACTCTCATTCCTTTCGCTCCTCTATAGTATTTCTATAATTCAGTATAGAAGCTAAAAATAATGCCTGTCAAGGTAAAATCTTCACATATTCTTCATACTTTGGCCACATTTTTACCATAACTTGAGTTTAAAATAAGCCTCAAGAAGGAGGTGTTTTTGATGGCCAAAAAATTAGCCATCGCCCTTGTTGCTATACTCCTGCTGGGGGTGTTCGCCCCAACCGCCTTTGCCGCCCTTACCGACCAACAAAAAGACGAAATCAATGCGCTCCACCAGCAAATCCTGGAACTTCGGAAGCAAATTATCGACAAGTATGTTGCTGCCGGAGAAATCGCTAAGGAGCAGGGCGAAGCCATGAAGAGCAGGATCGACGCCATGGAAAAATACCGCCAGGAAAACGGTATTCTGCCGGGGTTGGGCAGGGGTTATTGCCCAGGCTACGGCATGATGGGCGGTTACGGTATGATGGGTGGCTACGGTCCACGGTGGAACAGGGCCAGCGGTACTTATGGCCCTGGGCCTTTCTGGAACCAAAACGCCCGCTAATGAAGTTTAATACCGTTAAATTAAAATTGGGGGCTCCAAGCCCCCAATTTTTTGGGTTCTCAGCCTTATTATCTGCCTCTTTCTTTAAGCAACTGTTCCACCTTCTGACCGATCTCTTCTTCTGTTAATGGACCATGTTTAACCCAGCGTACCCGGCCCTGACCATCGATCAGGTAACTGGCGGGGATGGAATAAATCCCGTAGGCTTCCGAGGCCCTGCCCTCTGTATCTAAAAGGACGGGGAAGGAATAGCCGCCTTTTTCCACAAAGGCCCTGATTCCGGCCTTCGTTTCCCTGGACATAACATTTATGGCCAAAATCGTAAACCCCTTGTCGGAATACTTCCTTTGGGCCGCCTCAAGTGCCCCCATTTCTTCCACGCAGTATGGACACCAGGTAGCCCAAAAGTTCAGTAGAACAACTTTCCCCCGAAAGTTTTGCAGAGAAACTGTTTTTTCTTGTAAATCAGGTAAACTAAAGTTTGGAGCCAGATCTTTCTGCGGGCGGTTAGCCAGGAATACCCAGGCTAGAACAGCCAACAGCAAAGCAATGAATAAGATAATCGGGGTTCTGCGCATTAATAAATAGTCCCTCACTTTCTTTTTGGCTTAAAGCAACCCGCCCAGGTCCTGCAGGCGGTTAAAAAATACAAGGATACCAAATAGTACCAAAAGGATACCGCTCGCCATAGTTATATAGGGCAAATAGCGGGAAAACCGTTGCAGGAGGTTTCGCGACCAGCTTATAGTAATGGCAAGAATAAGGAAAGGGAGTCCCAGCCCCAATGAATAAAGGCCCAGCAGGACGGCCCCTTTTAAAGCTATACCCTGGCTACCGGCGTAGATTAGAATAGAAGCCAAAACTGGACCGACACAGGGGGTCCATCCCGTACCGAAAGCCATGCCCATTAGAAAAGAGGAGGTTACAGTTGGAGCTTGAGGTCTAAATTCCCATTTCTTTAATTTAAGAAGCCAGGGTATTTTTAAAATTCCTGCCGTCTGAAGTCCTAGTAGTATGATTAGCAGCCCGCCTATCTGGCGTACAAGTTTCCGGTAGGCAAAAAAGAAGCTGCCCAGAGCACCGGCAGAAAAACCGAGTAAAATAAAAATAAAAGCAAAGCCGGCGGTAAAAGCCGCAGCTCTTCCCAAAAGGCGATAACGGTTTTCGGATAAGGTTAATTCAGACGTGCCACCCAAATAAGTCAAATAAACAGGTATTAAAGGAATGATACATGGAGAAATAAAAGTTAGTAAGCCGGTACCGAAAGCGACAAAAACGGAGATGCCGTCCAACTTATTAACCTCTTTTCAATTGTACTATATCAATTTTATGCTAAATCTAGTATTTTTGTCTAGATTATTCTTGCCAACCCTGAGAGAGCAATAAGACTTAAACTAGATAAAAACTAGCTTAAAGAGCATTGTAAAGATATTTTTGCACAGAAATTATTATATAAACTAATTGGTGGTAATTTATGCCGGGTGCTATAATAGCCTAGGTGTCTATAAATTCAAAGCGGGGGAAAAAAATGGACACAGAAATATTTATAACTACCGAGCAGTTCCTATATTTGCTGGGGGTAGGCTTTTACCTGTTTTTTTTCGGCCTTTTTTTACGCAGCTTGAGCTGGAAATGGTATGCAGATAAAAATTACTGGCACAGGCGCCCTAATCTTGATCTAAATAAAATTAAAACCTTGGCCAACCAGAAAAGAATAGAATTACCCTTCTTTTCTATTTTAGTACCTGCCAGAAATGAATCGGAGGTTATTGCCAATACCATCGAGCATTTAGCTTCTCTTAACTATCCCCATGACCGCTATGAGATTGTGGTAATAACCGATGAAAAAGAAATATTGGCTAAAGATAAAGGGTCCGTAACCACTCAGGAAGTAGTAGAAAACAAAATTCGTGAATTCGCCAAACGCGAAAATGTACCTCAGCTCAAACATGTTACGGTGCCACATGATTTCAACGGACGCTTTCGCGGCCATTGCGTCGGCCATACCATTCCTTCTACTAAAGGAAGGGCCCTAAATTACGGCCTCGCCTTCGTAGATCGGCGGACCAACATCTGCGGTTTTTACGATGCCGAGAGCCACCCCGAAGCCGACGTTCTTCTCTACATAGCTTTGCGCTGGCTCCAGGATCCTAGAGATCGCATCTGGCAGGGACCGGTATTTCAAGTAAGGAATTTTTACCAGGTAGGCGTTATCTGCAAAATCGTGGCCCTTTACCAGGCCCTATCTCACGCCTGGTACCTCCCTATTTTGATGAAACGCCTCCCGTTCGCCGGTGGTACCAACCTTTTTGTGAGTCGCCGCCTTCTGGAACGTATCGGGGGTTATGACCACCGCGCTCTTACAGAAGACCTGGAGTTAGGCGTGCGCGCCTACCTTGAAACGGGGGTCTGGACGGAATACATTCCCTATTACAGCACCGAACAGACGCCAGCAACTTTCCTGGCTTATTTCCGCCAGCGCCTGCGGTGGGGAAGCGGGCATCTCCAGGTTTATGAAAAATACCGCCATGCCTATTATTATCCGCAGGAGAAACGGGAGCCTATTGTCAAAAGCCTCTTCTGGAAAGGCGAGGGCCAGTGGCTCTTCTACCAGGCCGCAGTTTTAATCCCGCTTATTTTAATATTTTTGAATTCCCAGGGGTTACTAGATCCGTCAATAGTTCCTGAATCCGTACGGAATGTACTAAAGTACCTCTGCCTAATTTACTTCCTCTTTACCTTTGGAGTTTATTTTCGTTTCCGGAAACTGATGAATCCAGCCCCCTTTCCGGTGAAAATTTTCGGCGTGGTTCAACTTCTGGCCTTACCCGTAGCTAGTTTCTTTATGCCGCTGCCGTTTACTACGGCTTCCATAATGAAGCTTCTCAGACGCCAGCCCCAGGTCTGGGTTAAGACGCCGCGCACCAAAGAAGCCACCCACTAACACCCACTAAAAAGTATGAAAGACTATGCCATGGTATATAATAGCTCTTGCTTACAAAAGTTTGAAGGAGGCTAAATGGCATGAAAGTCACCGTAGATCAAGACCTTTGTATCGCATGCGGTGCCTGCATTGATCTCTGTCCGAATATTTTTGACTGGAATGATGAAGGTCTTTCCCAAGCAATTGTGGACGAGGTCCCGGAAGACGCCGAGGATTGCGCTAGGGAAGCTATCGAATCTTGCCCTTCAGAAGCCATTAAGGAAATTTAGAAAAAAGCCGCTGGAAACCAGCGGCTTTTCACTGCAACTTCAGAAGCTAATGGGTAACCCGATTATCATCCAAAAGTTTGGTCATTAACCTGGCCAGGACGAGCCTCTCTTCTTCACTAGCTACATCCCAGAGTTCACGAAGAACACGTTGTTCCCGGTTGCGGGGATCCACATATTTAGCCAGAAAATCCCCTAAACGCTGGGCTATCCTGGCAATTCTATCATCGCTCAAACCCAGTCCTTTTCCTAAATCTATGGCCATCGCCAGAGAATGTTTCCATTGCTGCCAGCTAACCTCGGTATCGGCCACTTTTATCACCTTCCCTAACAAAACATATTGGCTATATTTATAGTGTCCAAAAGAATTAGGAGTTATTAAAAAGCCGTAAAGATTAACAGCCGGATCTATAAATGCCATGATTATTAGGGGGTGTTGGTAAAATATGGATTTTTATGAGGTAATTCGAGCCAGACGCAGCATACGTAAATACAAGCCGGAAATGGTGCCCCAAGAAACAATCCTCAAAATATTGAAAACGGCTACCATGGCTCCGTCAGGCCAGGATCGCCAGCAATGGGAATTCTTGGTGCTAACCGGCGAAATCAAAAAATAAGCTGGGGGAAATCAGCGGCGATCAGGCTGAACGCCTCATGCCGCCGCCCGGCCAGCGAAGCGCCGAGCAAGAAGAATTCTTACAGTGGGCCAGGACATTTGGGGGAGCGCCTGTGGTAATCGTTGCCCTTACAGAAGCCCACGGTGACCCACAGACGCGTAAAATGAATCTAGAAAGCGTTTGCGCCGCCTTTTCCTACCTCCTCCTGGCAGCAACAGCCGAAGGGCTCGGTACCTGCTGGATGACAGGGCTTTTACGAAGCGAAACCCTTGTGCATAAACTTTTAGGCATACCGGGCAACTAAATTTCTTTTAATCTCTTCCTCTTCTCTGGTAGTGAAAACGCCCCACGCGCGCCCTACCCCGGAGCGGCCCAAAAACGGCCTATAAAGGGAACAGGCGCTTTACTTTTGCTCCCGGCCGGCTGGGTTGGGGCCCATGGGCTTAAGGTTCAGGGCGACGCAGGTGCCGAGAGGCGACAGCACCTCAACGCCGGTCGCCCTAAAGAACCCCGGCGACCTGCCGAGATGGCCTTTTCAAGGCTTACTTCAGTTTCCTGGCCTTTGTACGTCGATACACCTCCCCTTGCCTGGGTGTCGCCTAAAGCCTCTGGATCCAACTCATAGCCTACCACTTCAAAGCCACGGCTATCATGCCAAATTCCCAGATTCCTGTTTTGTTCGCGGTAGCAATGGGAGTGGATGCCATGGTGGCGCTAATAGCAGGGCGCTTCTACGATAAGAAAGGGCTTAGCTTTCCATCGTATGGTATCGATAAAAATCTTCTTTGGCGGAAGGGCCTATGCATCTCTCTATAATGTAGGCAATGGCCAAAATCCCCGGGATATTGATTAACCATCGGGTAAGAGCAAATTTAATACCTAAGGCCGACATCTCAAAAAGGAACATGGGTATTTTCAGGGTTGACCAGGAGCAAAGGAAAATGATGATGTTTAAGTATTTAACTCCCTTTTTGGCCATTACCGCAACTATGGGAAAGGCGCCGTAAAGGGGGCCGGCGGCAGCGGCTCCCAAGATGATGCTTAAAATAATGCCTTTTAGACCCGAGCCTTCACCCAGGAAGCGCATAATTGTTTCCCTAGGTACCCAAACGTCCAGAAGACCCAAGAGGAGAAAAACCGGCGGTATAAAGGATAACATATGGGCGAAATTGGCGTAAGTATGGTTCCAGATTATCCTGCCAGTAGATGGGTAAAGAAAGGTTATAGCCACATCAAAAAGCAGGATAAGCAAAAAGTAGCGATACGCTTTTAGAACCGCTTTCATCCTCCCACCACCAATCCGACAACAATCGCCACAATAAAAGAAAAAATGTAGCTGAGTGAATTTCTTAAGATTGTTTCTCGTTTGCCGAAGTATTTAATTTCGAGGGGTGCAGTTACAAAGCCTACCATCATTAATGTGGAAACAAAGACGGCCATCTGCATTATGCCGGCTCCCATATCCAGTAAAGATTTAACAAGGGGGAAAGCGACAAACCCGGGTATAAGAGTTATGGAGCCGACTACAGAACTAAGGAACATGCCTAAGAATCCGCTACCTTTACCCAGCAGGGTCGCGATAATTTGAGGGGACAGGAAAGTGAGCATAACC
Source organism: Clostridia bacterium (assembly GCA_030445865.1). GTDB lineage: Bacteria > Bacillota > DSM-521 > Neomoorellales > Neomoorellaceae > JASUSV01. The sequence goes on along the minus strand of JASUSV010000037.1, from coordinate 565 downwards.
CCTATCAGGGCCAGTATGGTGGCAAAGTCGGGTAGAATGTTAAGAAAAGATCTCAAGGATTTATTTAGGGCCAGCCGGGTTTTTTTAGGGTCCTTGATGGCCGAAAAGGCCAGGAAGCCCAACGCTAAGATATATAAAAAAACGGTGAACACCTTTTTTGTAAAGCTCCCTTCAATTTTTTCTAAAATAAGTTCTGTTAGCTTATAATAACCCTCAACGGCTCTTGATTCCGCCTGGTTTTCAGGTAGTTTTTCAACCGGGCTTTGTTATTTCCTCTTTTTTAGAAAGGGTTGCTACGGCGGCAGCAACTCTACGCGGTGAAAAGAATACTCGCGACCTGTCCCCTTTACACATCAAGGTCCTCCTCCCTACCAACTTATATATGTTGATAGCATATATTATCTTATGTTCCCATTTAATATTTGTCAAGAAAAACGGCAAAAGGACCCTTTAATGCCGGTAAAGACCTGCAGCCATTTTTCCACATCCCCGACTTTTTGTTTTTCCACTGGCTTTAACTGCGCCAATTCCCTCAGCTTTCGGTGTTCCACCGGCCAGCGCAAAG
>JASUSV010000036.1 GCA_030445865.1 Clostridia bacterium | reverse complement strand
AACCGCCGGACAATGTTGTTCGGCAAGAGTTCTGCTCCCTCGCAGTAAGACTTGTGGACATCGAGTCCGAAATACCGCAATCCTGGCGACCTCCTTTTTGGATTTTGGGGTGCAGGTCAAGGTAGCGTCAACACTCACCTATCCGGGCTTTTTGGCCCACTTGGGCGGGTCGAGGGGGCGGCCAAACACTACGTAGGGCTCTATCGCCCATGGCAAACTACGGCCGCCCTTGCCTGCACCCACCTTTGCTTGCATCCCACCCTAATAGAATTAATTCGCCAGGGTTGCGGTTTTATCATGCCAACACTTTTCAGCCTGCTTTGGCTTACCGCTCGCAAAGGACTCCCTCGCGGGCCAAACTAGCGCTCGACCTTAAAGCTTAGGGCCGACCTCCCGGCAAATTCGACCTCCTGTCTCAGTTGCCGGCCGAAGGTCTCATGCCCTCAGGCGGCCTTAAGCTTTCGGCCTCGTTGGGTTTGGCTATCGCTCGGGGAAAGAACCTCGCTTTCAAGCCAAAGCAGGCCTCCCCCAGCGAAAACTGGGGATAACCCAGGGTGATCGTGACCCACAAAGACCGCCTGGTGCTGTTCGGGTTCGAGTTTTTGAGGAACTGTTCGCTAAGTTCTGCTGCAATGTACTGGTGGTCAATCCGGGCGGAGGACATTTCGCCCGTCCAGGAGCGGACCGCAGACTTGATAAACATGGTGCGGCATTTTGCGGCCAAACTTTACGAGCAACGGGCGTACAAGGAGCGGAAGCTGGTAAAAAAGTTGAAGAGGCGATAGCGGATGCCCAGCAACAAGTGGTCGGTGCTGGTTAAAATCGCTAAAGCTTATGCCCGGCTGGAGGACGTCTTCCTTTTGGAGTACGGTCACGTGAGATATCGGTACTACCTGGACAAAAAGCGTGCCCTGCGAGACGAGTTGGGTTTCCGCCAGTTTTGTGAGCCCCTTTGGGCTCCAGGCCCGCATGTGGAAGCTGGAGATGGAGGATGGCCTCTTCACGCTGGGGAGGCAGTGGGAGGCCGCCATAGAAGCTGTGAAGAATTTGGTAGCCCGCCAGAGGGGTTTACCAGGGAAGAAAGGCATTACGCCTTCTGGCTGCTGTATGAGCCGTCATTGGAGGCGCATAGAGGCCGTTTTCACTGGGGAGGGCGTGATTGGCGAAAAGATAGCCCTGGGCGCGGCCAGGAGCAAGTGAGGAACTATTTAAAGCGCGTGTTTCGCCGTGCTGGGAGAGACCCCGGGTGCAAAAGGTCCGCAGCTTGGCCGTAGACCAGCATGTGTACCAGGTGTTTGCCATTGGGAAGCGGCAGTACATAGCGGTGGCCACCCTGACCCCGGCAAGAGGGTGGTCGTCCCGCTGGCCGGGGCACCCAGTGGAAGGCAATACTAAAAGGCGGAGGGTTTATGCTGCTCGACGAAATCGCCGGGGTGTTTTGCTTTAGCTGCTGGCTAAGCTCGCCGGCATGGTTAAACGCGACGGTGTCGGGCGCTTAGGGAAGTGGGAGCCGGATTTACCGGCTTTGGGAGCCGTAAGTTGAGCTTTCGGTAATGTTTCACGTGAAACTTTTTTGGCGGAGGGAAGTTAAGGCGGCGTTATATACTTCTTTAAGGGGTACATTGTACTTATGGGCGGCCTGGCGGCAGGATTCGAATTCCGGAGCCAGGTTTACTATCTCCCTTTGGGATAAAGGATCGCGATATACTCCCCTTTTGACCTGGATGGGGCCAAAAGGTGTTTCGACGGTGAAGATTTGACGTTCGGTCACGAGGCGTTGCTGGCACCGGTAGCGCAGCCCCAAGGTTGTTGAGTGGTTAAAAATAGCCGAGGCTACTTGGCCAAGGGCGGACCCGGGGCATACGGCAGTGAAGAGGATACCAGGCCGGCCTTTTTTCATTTGGATAGGCACGCAGTACGCGTCTACGGCTCCGGCTTTAAATACCTGCTCTATAAGTTCGGGGTAAAATTCGGGATTCATGTCATCAATGGTAGTTTCTACAACCATAATCTCCTCCTGGGGAGGAACTTGTTCTTCCGTCGAGGCTATTATCAAGCGCAGCAGGTTAGGACGATCCAGCTTTGTTTTTCCGGCACCATAGCCTGAACTTTCAATTTTACAAGGGGGGATGGGGCCGAAACGGTTGGCAATAGTAGTAATCAAGGCCGCACCGGTAGGGGTTACCAACTCGGCCTGCAAATCGCTACCGTAGACCGGATAGCCCCGTAGGAGATAGACCGTCGCCGGCGCAGGAACCGGTAATATGCCGTGATGGCATTTTACCCATCCTGAACCAAGGGGCAGGGGCGATGCGAAAACGGCGTCTATACCCAGAAGGTAGAGACCATAAATAGTACCGACAATATCGATTATAGCATCAACGGCGCCAACTTCGTGAAAATGAACGTGCTGCGGTTCGGTAGAATGGACTTCTGCTTCGGCTGCCGCTAGGCGCCGAAAAACAGTAATTGCTTTGTCTTTAACAGGCCCTGGAAGATCACTGCGGGCAATGATTTGCAGGATATCCTCCAGGTGGCGGTGAGGCTGGGCTTCCTCAACTTCAACCTGGACATCGTGGGCGGTTATACCGTGCTGGGTCCTTTTGCTTACTTTGAGGGACCAGCCGCTTAAAGGTAGTTGGCGCAGGCCTTTTTCTAATTCCGAAAGGGAAAGGCCGTTAGCTAAAAGCGCTCCCAGGCACATATCACCGCTGATGCCTGAAAAACAGTCGAAGTAAGCCAGTTTCACGATTTGTTTCCCCTTTCCAGCATTTTGTTCAAGCTGCCGCTATTATAACCCTCCAGGTCCAGGGCAATATAAATAAAGCCGATTTCTTTAAAGCGGTCAATAAGTTCTTGCCGGAAAGAAATATCCATAAAAAGCGCAAAATCTTGCGGTTGAACTTCTATACGCGCGATTTCGCCGTGGTGGCGAACCCTTACCTGGCGCAGCCCTTTGGCGCCTCTTAAAAAAGTTTCGGCAGCAGCCACCTGATTGATTTTGTCCAGGGTGATGGGCTGCCCGTAAGGGATGCGGGAGGAAAAACATGCCAGGGAAGGTTTGTCCCAGGTTGGTAGATTAAGTTGGCGAGATATTGTCCGGATCTCCTCTTTAGTTAAGCCTGCTTCCTGAAGGGGGCTACGTATGCCTAATTCCCTGAGGGCTTTAAGTCCAGGGCGGAAATCGCGGGCGTCGTCGGCATTAGAGCCATCTAGCACGGCCCGGTAACCTCTTGAGCGGGCCAACTCCAGAAGGGATTTGAATAATTCCTTTTTGCAATAATAGCAGCGCTGGGGAGTATTGGCTCTAAAGTACGGGTTATCCATTTCGTGGCTCTCGATAATTACATGTTCTACGCCAAGTTGCTGGGCAACCTTCCTGGCCTCCTGGAGTTCGGCATCAGGATAAGCTGGTGAAGAGGCGGACACCGCGAGGACCATGCCGGGAAGAACCTCGGAAGCTATTTTTAGCAACAAAGTCGAATCCACTCCGCCTGAAAAAGCGACGACGGCAGAACCTATTTCCTGCAAAATCTGGCGCAGTTGGGCAAGTTTGGTTTCCGGTCCCATTTTCCTCCCCCTTTTTTTACAAGAAGCTTGGCTTTGATCTTAACTTATCTATTTTCTTCTGTCAATTTTTAATTTATAAAGAGGTTCGCTTGCAGGATTGTGCCTTTAAATCAGAAGGAAAAACCCGGGTTTATGTGGAATATAACTAAGGGTTGGAGAAAGGAGCCACAGAACCTTGCCTTTGAACCTGGAAGACATTTTATCTTTGAATTTGAATCCCCCGTATTATATCTTGTTGGCCCTTTTGATTTTATTTTTGATAAATGTAATTTTACTTATTTTATATTTCACCCTAAAAGGCGAGTACCGCCGTTTGGAAAAACGTCTTCGCCGTTTGGTTGAAATCGGAAATGAGCAAGATCTTTTTACCTGGTTGGAGCGCTTCCGTGATCTCAGTGACATGAAAAAGGCCATCGAAAAAACCGGTCAGAGGGTAGAAGATCTGCAACAAAAATGGGAAAACGCTTTGAGCCGGGTAGGAATTGTTCGTTTTAATCCCTTTCCTGATGTCGGCAGCGATTTAAGTTTTGCCGTTGCCCTTTTAGATATGCGAGGGAATGGTTTCATTTTAACCAATCTCTATTCCCGGGAGGAGAGCCGGGTCTTTATTAAACCTGTTCAGCAAGGAAAATCTAGTTACCGTCTTAGTGAAGAAGAAGAAAGAGCCATCGCTCTCGCTTTGGGCGAGTTGCCTTTTCCCGAACAGTAGGGAGAAGCTTTGTGTATGAAATCGCAAAGAGCGGGATTTCGAGATCGGCAGGAAAAATTTATTACCCTCATGTTAATACCTGGAGGCCGGCAAGCAATTCGCTACTGGCGCGTTCCAAGTAATTTTTTAAGATTGTTAATTTTTCTTATGGCAGGGATAATGTCCGGTAGCATTTTCTTGGCATATGCTTATTTTTCTTCTTTAGCTAAACTACAAAATCTATCCGAAATTGGCCGCATTAATGCCCAGCAAGCCCAGGAAATTTTAAGGCTAAAAGCGGAAAGCGAAGCCCTGCAGGCGCGCCTGGCAGAAATAGAGCAATTAGATAAACAGGTACGCTCTTTAATCGGTTTTAAAGAGCGCGGGCCCCGCCCCAGTCTGGCCTCGCGGGGTGGACAGCCCCCGGCTCCCCGTGAGCAAGGAGAACAGATTAAAGAAATTGCCCACAAGTTAAACGAGGTTGCCTGGAATTTACCGGAAAAAAAGAAGCGTTTGAGCGGTTTAATTGACTACCTTGAGACTTTGCCATCCTTCTGGCCCGTACGAGGGCCCGTCACCTCCCCCTTCGGTTACCGCAAATCTCCCTTTAGCCGGGAGGAAGTTTTTCATAACGGCATAGATATCGCTGCCGATTATGGAACGGTTGTAAGAGCGGCAGGCTCGGGAAAAGTAATTTTTGCCGGCAGGGATTTAGTCTACGGCCTGATGGTAGTGATCGAACATGGTTATGAAATCGAGTCTATTTATGGCCATAATTCAGAGTTGCTTGTACATACAGGGGATGAAGTTAAAAAAGGCCAGCCTATTGCCCGCGTGGGTAACAGCGGGTTGAGCACCGGTCCACACCTGCATTTTAGTATTAAGATGAGGGGAGAATTCCAGGACCCCCTCTCTTATTTAAATTTAACGCCATAGGGGAGCGCCTTTTATGCTGAAGAAAAAGGTTTCTGCGGCCGGCAACAATAACATAACTACAGTAATAGGGCGGGGAACGAAGTTTTTGGGTAAAATAAATACCGAAGAATCCTTGCGTATAGACGGCTATTTTGAAGGCGAAATCGAGGCCGGCGGCGACTTAACCATAGGCGATTCCGGACATGTGGAAGCAACTATTTCAGCTAGAAACCTTGTGCTAGCAGGCACGCTTAAAGGGAATGTCAGATTGGCGGGGCGTTTAGAAATAGCCCCGACCGGGCGCATGATTGGGGACGTACAGGTACAGGAGCTGTTAGTTGAACCCGGCGGCATCCTTTCGGGCAATTGCCTGATGCAGGCGGAAGCGTTTATTGAAGGGGAAAGAGAGGGTTGAAAGATCTTGTTTACCAACCGGTACGAGGCGGGTCAGCGCCTTGCCAGATCTTTAGCCGCATACCGGGGTATCAAAGCTTTGGTAATGGCCGTTCCCAGGGGGGGAGTAATAGTGGCAGCGCCTGTAGCCAAGGCCCTGGAAGCCGACCTTGATATTGTCATCCCCCGTAAAGTCGGTTTACCTGGCAATCCGGAGCTGGCGGCCGCGGCTGTGGCTCCTGATGGGAACGTGATTTATAACACTCTGGTAATGAATACCTTTAACTTGCGACCCCAAGATATAGAACATGAAATCCGGCGTGAACTGGCCGAAATTAAGCGGCGGACTGTTGCTTATCGCGGTCAGAGGCCGGAGCCGATTATCGCTGGGAGGATAGTAATTATGATCGATGACGGGCTGGCCACCGGCTTTACGGCCGAGGCTGCCCTTCAATATTTGAGACGTGCGCAGCCTCGACGCCTTTTATTAGCCGTACCGGTAGCGCCGCCTGATACCATCCAGCGCCTCCGTGAACTTGTAGATGAGATAGTGTGCTTGGAGCAGCCTGAACCTTTTTATGCCGTTGGGCAGTTTTATGCTTCTTTCGAGCAGGTCCAGGATTGGGAGGTTGTTGAAATTCTCCAGGATTACTGGAGCGCCTCAACGGCCAAAAGGTAATTGCAGGTCAAGTTGTAGGATTGTTTGACTCCCTTTTCAATGGCGCCGGCGATTATGCGGGCCATTTGGAGCACCAGGCTCAGGCGGGTATTTTGGAGGACGAAATATTCCATATACCCGCTTACATTTACGGTGCCCGTAAAATGGAGATCTCCAACGGAAGGCAGATTTTTATTTACCCCTGCCCCGGGTTTCAGGGAGCCTGTGGCCAGCGTAATGCTGCCTACATTTTCGCTCTGACCCAGGCAGGCGTCAATAGCGATGATAATGCTTTGGGGATGGCGCGATTCAATGAACGCCAATTTTTCTGCCAGGTTGCTGGCGTGCACTGGATCTTCTAAGGTGCCGTAAATGTTGAGGGGCAAAGAAATGTTTTCTTGCAAAAGGCTTCCCACCAGGGGGCCTAAACTGTCGCCGGTAGAGCGGTCGGTACCTATGCCTACTACTACAAGTTCCCGGGAAAGTTCGGGATCCAGCCAGCGCAAATATTCATTTAACGCCTGGCTCAATTTTTCTACTGCCAGAGGGTCATGATAAAAATATTTCACCTTGGGCGGCAAAGATGCCGCTGCAGGAAATGAACTTGAAGGGTAAGCAATAGGGGCCATGTTTTACCTCCTATAGGCTTTACTTGTGCCTAGAGTATATGCCTAGGCGCTTTTTTTTATACTTTTTTTTCGTTCCATGCATAGAATTTTAACGGGAGGCAAAAAGATGGTTCCCGGCTTTAAAACGGCGGCGGCCTTTGTAGGGGTAGTTATCGGTGCCGGCTTCGCTTCCGGCCAGGAGCTAATGCAGTTTTTTGTTGTTCTGGGCCCCCGGGCTGCTCTATCGGTGCTTATGGCAGGTTTTCTTTTTGCTCTAGCAGGTAGCGCCGTAGTTTGGCTTAGCCTAAGGTGGCGCCTTTCTCATTACGGGGATCTAATCTTAAAATTGCTCGGCCCTACCTGGAGCTTGCCGGTAGAATTAATTGTTTCCCTTTTTCTTTTGAGTGGATTTGCCATTATGCTGGCGGGCTCCGGGGCCATAGGCGATAATTACTTAAGTTTCGCGCCTGGCGCCTGCGCGTTAGTAACGGCTGCCATAACCCTCTTCATCGTTGTGGCCCGCGCCGAAGGCATTTTAAATTTTAATACCTGGGCCGTACCTTTAATTTTAATAATTCTTTTAGCCGCCTCTTTCAGGAATCTCGAAGTCCAGCTGCAAGGTGGGATGGGAGCTTCTCATGAAAGCAGGTGGCTTTTAAATAGTTTGCTTTATGTTAGTTACAATATGATCCCGGCCACGGTTTTGTTAGTATCTTTGCCTCACCAGGTCGGTTCCATCTTCGGGGCTTTTATAGGCGGCCTGGTTATAGGGTTTGCGGCCTTATTTTTAGTGTTAGCGCTAGCCCGTTTACCAGCCGGTTCTACGACAACCGAAGTCCCCGTGCTCCATTTGCTGGCTTGTTTTGGCCGGCCAGGCCAGGCAGTTTTCACCCTGGTTCTCTGGCTGGCGGTAGTTTCAACGGCTACAGCCGATCTTTATGCCCTGACCTTGCGCTGGTATAAAAACCTTGGCCTTACGTATAACCAGACGGCCATCCTGATCACCCTCTTAAGCTTTCCCTTGAGCAGCATGGGTTTTTCCCGGCTTGTAAAATACGTCTATCCTTCATTTGGGTATCTGATTTTATTTTTCTTAGCTATAGCATTTTTAAAGCGTCTGGCGAAGCTAGTGCGAGGAATAAAATAGTCGATGGCTTAAAAAGCAGGAATTTTTTATTCTGCTGTCGAAAACATTCTAAAAAAGGAGAAAACCGATCTGTGGGGGTGAAGAGAGTGATTTTAAAAGGGAGGCGAAGGAGCCTGGGCCTGCGGTTGTTATTGATCGGAATGTTAATATTTGGCCTTTTTTTTACGGCCTGCAGCAGTCGCCAGAAGGCTCCGGCCAAAGAATTGCCTCCTGCTGCCAAGGAGAAACGCCGCGTCCTGTATGAAAGAGAAATGAGCCAGGTTATGGTGTATTACCTTACTGAAGATGGTAATTATCTCGTTCCGGTAACCGTTCCTATAAACCCGACCCGGGAAGTAGCTAAGGTAGCCGTAGAAAAGCTGCTAGCAGGACCCAAGGGGGAAGGATTGCAGGCTCCTATACCTGGGGAAGTTAAGCTGCGCGATATTTACCTTTTACCTGATGAAGAGACCGTGTTTGTAGATTTTACCCATAAGTTTATGGAAGTTTCCGATTCTAAAAAAGCCGGGCTGGCCGTAAAGGCGCTAGTTTTAACCCTTACCGAAATTTATCCTATTGGAGCCGTGCAGATACTGGTTGAAGGGCAGAAAATAGCTAAACTTGGCGACACCTCTATTGATCGACCATTAAAACGACCGGAGGTGATCAATCCTCTCGGTTTAGAAGACATAAAGAACTCCAAAAAAGTAAAGGTATACTTTACCGATGCAAAAGCCCTCCGCTTGGTGCCTGTAACCGTTCCCGCACCCCCAGAAGCCGGAGATGATATGCCGCGGGCAGCCGTACTGGCTTTGATCGCGGGCCCGCCTAAAGACAGCCATTTAGGCCGTACCTTCTGGCCTGGTACGCGCTTGCTGGATTTTAAAGTGGCAAATGGCGTGGCCTTCGTTGACCTTAGCGCCGAAGCGATCGGCTATGGAGGGGGGTCTACGGCAGAGACTCTTCTCGTGAACTCTCTGGTTTTTACCCTGACGGATTTTCCGGGTATAAATAAGGTGCAGTTACTTCTGGAAGGTAAAAAACGCCAATATCTGCCTGAAGGAACTATAATTTCCGAGCCTTTAACGAGGCCAGAACGCTTAAATTTTTAAAAGGTGGATCATAACCGATCCACCTTTCTTCTTAATGAATGTCTATTTTAATATTTTTTTCTCGCTGTCCGGCGGCTTTTGGCAGGCGTATTTCGAGGATGCCGTTGCGGTAAGTTGCCGTAGCTTTTTCCGGTATTACTTGGGCCGGGAGGCTTATCGTGCGGGCAAAATTGCCATAAAATCTTTCCGCGCGGTAATAATTTTGTTCGCCAACTTCATTATCCCGCCGGATTTCCCCGCGAATGGTTAGGCTATCATTAGTGGCCGTAATTTCAACGTCGTCCTTGGAAGCAAGACCGGGTAAATCAGCAGTTGCCACTATCTCATCCTCGGTTTGATAGATATCCAGGCGAGGCGCATCCCAAAAACCCGGCAAGAATGCCCGGAACATCTCCTCGCGCAGGTTGGTCAAGTCGCGCCAGGGACGCCAGGGTGAAATGCTCATTATTTGACCTCCTTTTTGAGATTTTCCTTATTTATTTTTTAAACTTTATTGGTAAAATATACGAGGGTGGTTAGAGTTCAATGAGTAGCATTCCTAGAGAAGAAATTAAAAACCGGCTGGCGCTCTTGCAGAAACTTATGATTAAAGAGGGTTTTGAAGCTGCCTGCCTGGTACAGACGACCGACGTATATTATTTTGCCGGCACCGGCCAGGACTGTCACCTTTATATTCCGGCAGAAGGCAAGCCTCTACTTTTGGTTTACCGGGATTTTGAGCGGGCCTGCCAGGAGACCCCTCTGACAGATGTCCTTCCTTTTCCCGGCCTCAGCAGCCTGCCACAGATATTGCAGGAACGGGGTTACCCGCTGCCGAAATACCTGGGTATGGAGCTCGATATTCTCCCAGCTGCTGTTTTACCGCGTTACCAAAAGTTATTTCCGGGAAGTATCATAAAAGATATTACCCCGCTTATTTTAAATCTACGCCGGGTTAAATCATCTTGGGAGCTAGGCCGGCTACGGCGGGCCGCAGATTTACATGCTCGAGTATTCGAACTCGTGGGAGACTATATAAGGCCGGGGCGCACTGAATTAGAAATTGCGGCAGAATTTGAAGCCCACGCCCGGAGACTCGGCCATACGGCCCTAATCCGCTTCCGGGGACTGGAACCGGGCATGCCTTTAGGGTTGGTTATGGCGGGACCGAGCGGTTCCGTTCCCAGCTGTTACCCTCTACCGTTAACCGGTTATGGGCTTAGCCCGGCTTTCCCGGCCGGCCCTTCCTGCCGGGAAATAAAAGAAGGCGAACCCGTGCTGATAGATTACGCGGGTTGCTATGGCGATTATATAGTAGACCAGACGCGCCTTTTCTCAATTGGTAATTTACCTCCCATTCTTCAGAAAGCTCAGGAAGTCGCCCTAGCTATAGCTGCGGAAGTTGCGGCAGCGGCCAGGCCCGGCACTACCTGCGGCGAGCTTTACGACCTGGCCTACCGGCTGGCAAAAAGGGCAGGATTAGAAGAAAATTTTATGGGCTGGCGTATGCCGGCAAAGTTTATCGGCCATGGCGTTGGCCTGGAACTGAATGAAAAACCTGTGCTTGCCAGGGGTAGCGAGGAAGTGTTGGCTGCCGATATGGTTTTTGCCCTTGAACCCAAATTTACTTTTCCCGGCCTTGGAGCCGTCGGAGTGGAAGAAACTTACGTGGTTCAGGACGATGGGGCCGTAGCCCTGACGCATTAGGCCTTAGTTGCGGGTACTGAGGTGTTAAGGTTGCCGGAAAAAGAACCTAGACGAAAATTGCCGCCAGTAGATGCCGTCTTGCGGGAAGAAGCGTTACAAGATGTATTACCCAGGGCCAGGGCGTTAGTTGTGGACTGTACGCGCCGCGTATTAGCTTCTTGGCGCGAGCTTTTGTCCCAAGAGGGAAAAGTTGCCCCGCCAATTGAAGAAATAGCCCGCGAAGTCCTAGCCATGGTGGAAAACCGGTTGCAGCCCAGTCTAAAAAGGGTGATCAATGCTACCGGCGTAGTGCTGCATACCAATCTCGGTCGGGCGCCTTTGAGCCGGGCCGCCTGCGAGGCTGTTATCAATGCAGCTCGATACTATTGTAATTTAGAATTAGAGCTGCTCACCGGTAAAAGGGGGAAACGTTACGACCATGTTGAACAACTACTTTGTGAATTAACCGGGGCGGAAGCCGCTCTGGTAGTAAATAATAATGCCGCCGCCGTGCTTCTGGCTTTAAATACCCTGGCTGCAGGAAAAGAGACTATCGTTTCCCGGGGGCAACTGGTAGAGATCGGGGGGGCTTTTCGCGTACCGGAGATTATGGCTCAGAGCGGCAGCAGGCTTGTTGAAGTGGGTACGACCAACAAGACTTACCTGCGGGACTACCGGCGGGCCATTACCGGTGAAACTGCCCTTTTGCTTAAGGTGCACCCCAGCAACTACCGGGTTCTGGGTTTCACCCAGGAAGTCACGACTGCCGAACTGGTTGCTCTGGGACGGGAAGTGGGCCTGCCGGTAATGGAGGATCTGGGCAGCGGAGTACTTGTCGATCTCGCGCCCTGGGGTTTAAGGGGTGAGCCTACCGTCCAGGAGGAACTGGCGGCAGGTGTTGACGTGCTTACTTTTAGCGGAGACAAACTCCTCGGCGGCCCTCAAGCCGGTATTATTTTAGGCCGCAGGAAATTTATCAGCCGGATGCAGGAAAATCCTTTGACCCGCGCTCTGCGCATTGATAAACTGACTCTTGCCGGTTTAGAGGCCACCCTGCATGCCTATCGCGAGACAGAACAAGCGCTGGCCGAGATACCGGTTCTTAAAATGTTGACTCTGCCGCCGGAAAAGTTGCGCTCGGATGCCGAAAACCTGCGAATTGCCCTGTCCCGAGAATTAGGGGACAAAGCCGAGTTGGAAGTTATCGAAGGTTTTTCCGAGGCCGGCGGCGGTTCCCTCCCCCTGGCCCAGCTACCTACTTTTTTAGTGGCCGTAAGGTCAAAGACGATTGGGGCAGGCGAGCTGGCGGCGCGATTGCGGCAGGCTAAGCCGCCGGTGCTCGCGAGAATACAGGCTGAGCGCCTGCTTTTAGATGTACGCACTTTGTTGCCAGGGGAAGAAGAAGAACTTTGCGCGGCCTTAAGGGCAGTTCTAGAATAAACGCCGAGATGCAACCAGGGCCTACTGGACCGGTTCCTCGAAAAAACCGAAGATAACTAAGGGGGTCAAATACTTAACCTTGGACGAGTACCTTATTGTCGGTACGGCCGGACATATAGATCACGGAAAAACGGCGCTGGTAAAGGCTTTGACCGGGGTAGATACCGATAGGTTAAAAGAAGAGAAGGAGCGCGGTATATCTATAGAGCTGGGTTTTGCGCCGCTAATCCTCCCTGGCGGGCGCCGCCTGGGTCTGGTTGATGTCCCGGGCCACGAGCGTTTCATCAAACATATGCTGGCCGGTGTAGGCGGCATTGACCTGGCCTTGCTGGTGATCGCTGCCGACGAGGGGGTGATGCCCCAGACCCGGGAACACCTGTATATCCTGGACCTACTCCAGGTAAAGCAGGGTATAATCGTCTTAACCAAGATAGACCTGGTAGACGAAGAATGGCTGGAACTGGTGGAAGAAGAAGCCAGGCAACTGGTGCAGGGCACGGTACTGGACGGAGCGCCTATAGTTAAGGTTTCGGCTCTTACCGGGGAGGGTATCCCAGAATTATTGCGGGCCATCGCTGCTATAGCGGCCATCACCCCTTCCCGCCAACCCTCGGGCAAGGTGAGGTTGCCTATAGACCGGGTTTTTTCCATCAGCGGTTTTGGAACCGTAGTAACCGGTACCTTGTGGTCGGGAACTATTAGACCAGGGGAAGAAATAGAGATCTTGCCGCAGGGGTTAAGAAATAAAGTCCGAGGTCTGCAGGTGCACGGCGAAACGGTCAAAGAGGCAAAGGCCGGCCAGCGGGTAGCCGTCAACCTGGTAGGAGTGGAGGTGCAGGACATAAAACGGGGCAACGTCCTGGTGGAGCCTGGTTTTTTTACTCCCACCCAACGTCTCGATGCTAGTTTAAGGCTCTTAAAAGACGTGCCATCCTTGGCCAACCGCACCCCGGTCCACTTTTACCTGGGCACCAGCGAGGTTTTAGGCCGGGTCATTTTACTAGATAAAGATGAGTTGAAGGGTGGGGATTCGGGGCTAGTACAAATTTTGCTCGAAGGACCGGTGGTGGCTGCCCGCGGCGATCGCTTTGTCATCCGTAGCTTTTCGCCTTTGGTGACCATTGGGGGAGGCCTCGTCCTGGCAGCCCATCCCCCACGCCACCGCCGCTTTCAGGCCGAAGTCATCACCGCTTTGCAAACCCGGCTAACGGGTAACGCCAGGGAAATTGTTGCCGGGGTTATTAAGGAAAGTAAAGGGGTGCTTACGGAAAACGAAGTAGCCCGTAAAGCCGAACTCCTCTTAGAAGAAGTGCGGGACCACCTGCAGGATTTGGCAGCAGCCGGGGAGATAATTTTATTTAAAGAAGAGGGGTTATATTATGCCCTTGCAGCAGGATGTTACCGCGGGTGGGTGGCTAAAGTTACGTCCAGCCTTGAAGATTACCATCGCAAGTTTCCTTTACGCCGGGGTTTACCTAAAGAAGAGTTGCGCACCCGTTTTTTTCCTCGCCTAGATATTAAGCCTTTCCAGGGCTTTTTAAAGCAAGGGGCTTCCGAGGGGTATTGGCGCTTGGAGGGCAATGACGTTTTTTTGCCCGAATTTGAAGTTAAACTATCGCCGGAGCTTGCACGTGCCTATCAGAATTTAATCGATACCTTCCGCCGCGGGTGGTGGCAGCCGCCCACCTGGGCTGAGGCGATTGCCCGGCTCAATATAAATGAACGAGATGCGGAGGAGTTATTGCATTATGCCTCGCGCCAGGGAACGCTTGTGCGCCTGTCGGAGGACCTTTACCTTCATTCGGAAGCGCTGGAAGCTGCTAAAGAGCAGATACGCCGCCTGGCAGCCAATGGGCCCGTGACTTTGGGAGAGGTACGAGATGCCTTGGGCAGCTCGCGCAAGTACGTCCTACCGCTCCTGGAATACCTTGACCAGATTAAGTTTACCAAACGAATAGGAGATAAACGCGTGGTAATCGGCTTAGTCTAAAATAACTTGGATCTTGCGCATTTTCCCGGATAAGTTTACGCGATTTTCACCTGCGGCAAAAGAAGCATAAGGGCCATAAGGTGGCCAGGCGGGGAAGTTGCTTGCCATCATTTGGGCTATTCTGGTTAAAACACAAGCTACCGGACTCAGGGAATATATCGGTTAAGGTTTGACTTTTTAGATAGGCCATCTTAAAATAGCGTTGGGAGTGGATCGGGCCTGGTGGCCTGCCTGGACTTCAAATCCAGCTGGCGCGTGGGTTCGCCCCGGGCGCGGTGGGTTCGATTCCCACACACTCCCGCCAGGGGAAAATCAAGGCTTTCTGTTGCCTTTAAAGAATCCTTTCCGTGCTTTCGGTTTTACCAAGGTAGGTTCAGTGCCACCCTTAATCTCGTTAGCGGCTAATAACTCATCCCTTCGCATAAATGAAATATTAGGCTCGCTTCCACGGAAAGGCCTACTAATACCCTGGAGATACTTACCTTTTTCAATATCTTTTTTAGCTGAACAAATAGCGGGCGCCTTATTTTTATCTTTACAAAAGCATGGGCCAAGTTTATAATGGAAATTATAATAGCCGGGAGGTGTTTATTAATTGGAGATCACCAAAAAGATGAGTATTACCGAAGTAGTGAGTAAATACCCGCAGACTGTTCCGGTATTTATGGAGCACGGCATGGGCTGCCTGGGTTGTGCGGCTGCCCGGTTTGAGAATATCGAACAGGGCGCCATGGCGCATGGTATCGACGTTGACAAGTTAATAGCCGATTTAAATAAGGCGCTAGGTAACGAAAAAAAGTAAAGATAATCTATCCGTAAGTTAAGTAGAAAATCGCTCTTTAGTGAAGTTATTTAAAGGGCGATTTTTTATTATTAAGATACTCTTGAAGAAGGTAAAGTTCTATGGCCTGTCCGGCTAATCGCTCTTTTTGCGAACTTATCGGCGCTCTGGCTACGGTTCTGGATATTGAAGAAGGGCGCAAACTTTATCATGCCTGGCGCGTTGCCGTGGTAGCGGAAAAGTTGGCCCAGATGTTGGTTCCGGAGGAGAGGACGGCTATTTTTTATGCCGGGCTCCTGCACGACCTGGGGGCCATGGGGCTTGACGACCACCTTGTGCATCGCGCTCTTATTCCCGGTCATGAAAATGATCGTGAGGTCCGCGAACACCCCGACAAAGGCAGCAAGTTGGTAGCGTTACTTCCGGGAGTAGGAGCCGCAGCCGCTCCTCTTATTCGCGACCATCATGAGTACTGGGACGGTTCGGGTTACCCACAGGGCAAAAAAGGCCCCGAAATACCTCTAGGGGCCCAGATAATAACCATTAGCGATTTTTTTGACCTTTATTTACGCCACCTACCTGGAAATAGTTGGGATAAAATAGCCCAGAAAATGCAGAAAGAAGTAAATAAGAAATATTCCGCTGATTTATCGCAGGCCCTGTCCGAAGTGATGGCCCACGGCCTTTTTGAGCAGGTTGCTGATGACGCCGAACTGGAAAAGGCAATGGATGAAACTATGGGAACGGTGCCGGCACCCGAATTTAATGAAAAAGACCCCATGTCGAAAACCATTAGGCTGTTTGCTCAAATTATTGACGCCAAGCATGCTTATACCGGCGGCCATTCCCAGAGAGTAGCCGCTTTTGCCGTCTCTTTGGGTAAAGAATTGGGTTTAGAACCCGCTGAGCTCCAGCGCCTGGAAGCTGCGGCCCTTCTTCACGATTTCGGTAAAATTGCCGTCCCGCGTGCCATTTTAGATAAACCCGGTCCTTTAAATGATGTAGAAATGGCCAGAGTGAGAGAGCACCCCGGCTACACGCAAATGTTACTACAGAAGATAACCAGCCTTAAAGATCTGGCTCCTATTGCCGCTTTGCATCATGAGCGTTATGACGGCCGGGGGTATCCCAAAGGCCTTAAAAATGGCCAGATACCCCTTGGCGCCCGGATTATCGCCGTAGCCGATGCCTTGGACGCCATGACTTCTGCCCGCCCTTATCAGCCCCGGCGTACTCTCGTTGAGGCTTACCGGGTTTTACAGAAAGAGGCCGGGAAACAATTCGATCCTGAAGTGGTCGACGCGGCCCGTACCCTGCTGGCTTGACGGAGGAAGATTAATGTCTCGCTTGCGATATAAAATTACTCTTAATTTCATTTTATTGATGGGCCTAGCCTTTTTATTAAATTACCTGTTCCTACATTACCAGGTTGTCAATAAGATGAACCTGTTAATTTCCTACCTTTTATCCTTGCTTGTTACGGGTGTTATAGCCTACGCCTTGGCTCGATCTTTAACCCAGCCTTTAGAAGATATGCTCCCGCTAACCCGGCGGATTGCCCGGGGCGACCTGGAGGTAAGAGTAGACGTACAGGCGGACGACGAATTTGGCCTTTTGGCCTCTAACCTTAATAATATGGTAGATCGCCTGCGCAGCAACATCAGGGAAATTTCGGCGGAAAAGAGCAAGGTAGACGCCATACTCTCCAGTATGAGCGACGGCTTGCTGGCTGTAGATCAAGTTGGCCGCGTGATGCTTCTCAACCGCGCGGCGGCAGAAATGTTTTCTAAGCAAAAGGAGGAAGTTGTTGGCCGGTACCTGCTGGAAGTGGTGCGCAACCACGAAATAGACCAGGGCGTCAAAGATATTTTAGAGAGCGGCAAGCCGGTGGAATTGGAGTTGAAGCTCTTTCCCACTACTCGACAAATTTTTAAAATCTACGGGGCGCCGATCTTAAATGAACAGAACCGCGTGGTAGGAGCTGTATTGCTGATACGCAATATTACCGAGATAAGGCGCCTGGAGCAAGTGCGCACGGAATTTGTGGCTAACGTTTCCCACGAACTGCGTACCCCCT
Organism: Clostridia bacterium; assembly: GCA_030445865.1. GTDB lineage: Bacteria > Bacillota > DSM-521 > Neomoorellales > Neomoorellaceae > JASUSV01. Next base: position 934 of record JASUSV010000036.1, on the reverse strand, counting down.
TGACTTCCATCCGGGGTTTCGTGGAAACCCTGTTAGAGGGAGCTTTAGAGGATAAGAATTTGTGTCGCCGTTTTTTGGAAATTATTAACAACGAGGCTCAGCGCCTGCAGCGATTAATCGAAGATCTCTTGACGCTTTCCCAGTTAGAAAACCGGCCGCCTGCTCTACCTGAAAAGAGCGTATTCCTGGCCAAGGTTTTAGATAAAATTTTAGAAGTTGTTAAGCCGCTGGCTTCGGAAAAGGGTATAACCCTGGAGACTAAGTTGCCATCAGACTTAAAGCCCCTTAGCATAAGCGAAAATTTCCTGGGCCAGGTGCTTCTTAATCTTTTGGATAATGCCATAAAATATACGCCTCCGGGAGGCAGGGTAACTGTTGCGGCTTCGGCCCAGGATAATAATATACGCGTGGAAGTCAGCGATACCGGCATAGGCATACCGCCGGAGAGCTTGCAGCGGGTTTTTGAACGTTTTTACCGGGTTGATAAAGCCCGCTCCCGGGAAATGGGCGGTACGGGCTTGGGTTTGGCCATCGTTAAACATATCATTGAAAGCCATAAAGGCTCCGTAGGGGTGACGAGTGAAGTTGGCAAAGGTAGTACTTTCTTTTTCACCCTTCCGGCGGCGGAAAATTAATCAAATCTTAACGAAAACATCATTGATACTTAAAGATTATAGCTTATAATTTCAAATTGAAGCCAGAACCCACCAACCTTTCACAACGTGTCCTCTGACCTCCTTAAAATATATATAACCTTGGTGCCCAGAAACCATCTGGGCCATTTTTTTCGTAATTTTCGCCAGCAGGAATAGCCCGAATAGGCACGAACTAATACAAAAAGCTTTCCCGCTAGGAGGAGATATTATTGCTAAAGCGAAGTTTAATAGGACTTTTACTGTTTATTTTCATCTTGCTTCCTCAGGAATCTTCGGCC
>JASUSV010000035.1 GCA_030445865.1 Clostridia bacterium | reverse complement strand
GAACATAAAGTAAAATAGAGTAAACCCAAGAAAAAACAGGAGAAACCGGGCATGGCCATAGAACACGACGCCATATTTAAGGAGCTCATCACCACCTTCTTCAAGGAATTCATGGAGCTCTTCTTCCCCGAAGCCCACGCCTTAATCGATTATTCCGACCTAACCTTCTTAGCCCAGGAGATCATCACCGATATTACCGCCGGAGAAAAACACTATGTAGATATACTTGCCAGTGTTAAAATAAAAGGAGAAGAAGGCTACGTCCTTATTCATGTAGAGCCCCAGGCTTATAAAGAACCTGACTTTGCCCGGCGAATGTTCATATACTTTAGCCGGCTTTATGAAAAGCACCAGAAGAAGGTATTGCCTATTGCGGTATTTTCCTATGACAGCAAGGCAGAAGAGCCGGACAGGTACGAAGTAACCTTCCCTTTTCTTAAGGTGTTGGAATTTAACTTTTATAAGGTGCAGCTTAAGAAACTATCCTGGAGGAAGTATATAAAGAGCAACAATCCTGTTGCGGCGGCGCTTTTAAGCAAGATGGACTACAGCCCCCGGGAGAGGTTTAAGTTAAAGCTGGAATTTTTAAGGATGGTAACTAGAATGCAGCTGGATCCGGCGAAGCTGGGGCTTATAACCGCGATATTTGATACTTACTTGGGTTTAAGCCCGGAAGAGGAGAAGGAAGTAGAGGAGATGCTACATAAGGAATTAAGGCCGGAGGAGGTGGCGAAGGTAATGGAGCTTAGGACTTCGTGGCATACCAAAGGGTGGCAAGAGGGATGGCAAGAAGGCCTGGAGCAAGGCCGGAGGGAAAAGGCGCAAGATTTAGTAATAAGGCAGTTAAAGAAGCGTTTAGGCTGTCTCTCCCCTGAGATAGAGGGGAGGATAAAATCCCTTTCCCTGGAGGAGCTTGACGAGCTAGCTGAGAAGATATTCGAGGTGACCAGCGAAAGCGACTTGAGAAGGCTCCTCAGCATTGAGCATTGACGCTAGTTTATAAAGGCCTTTTCACTTGGTTTCTAACCCGGGTCCATAGGCGATCGGTGCCGGAAAGGAGTTGGAGAGTTGTGGAAGAAATATCCTTGCGGGAACTGGTGGAAGTATTGATAAGACGCAAATGGGTTATAGCATTTATTACAGCTGTGGCGCTCGTTGTCAGCGGCGTTTTGAGCTTCTTTATTTTACCTCCGGTATATGAGGCCACGGCTACCCTCCAAGTAGACCTTCCCCCGGTGCCCAGAACTTCACAAGAGAACAGCCCGCTCGAAGCCCTGCTCCACTCGCTAGCCATGGCCAGCCAGCAGGCTTCCCTGGAAACTTACCGTTACCAGGTCACAAACCCGGTGGTGCTGGAACGCGTCCAAAAGAAGCTGGGTCTCGACCCGCAAACTTATTCCCTCCAGGCACTGCAGAGTGCCATCAAGGTGCAAAACCCCAAGAATACAAATTTACTGGAAATCCGCGCCAGCAGCGCTAATGCCAGGTTGGCCCGGGATCTTGCCAACGCGGTAGCCGAGGAATACATAGCTTTCATGCAAGACTTGCAGGCCAAGCGGCTCAACCAGGTGAGTTCAACCATTGAAGCCCAGCAGAAGAAAGAAGAAGAAAGGCTGAATAAACTCATGGAAGAGTACCGGCAGTTTCTGGCCCAGCCGCGCAGTGTCAAGCAGCTCCAGGCAGAGCTGGAGGCCAAAGTGCAGTTGTTGACGGGCTTCAAAACAGACTTGAGGAAAACTCAGGTAGAGCTGGAAGGCGCTCGCCAGGCTCTGGAGGCGGCCGAAGCCAGGCTGGCGGAAACCCCTGCTACCTTGAAGACGGTGAAGGTGGTGGGGGAAGATCCTTTATTACAGGATATAGCCGAAAGCAAGTCCGGCCGTCCGGCTCAAGACATTGCCGGGCTTAAGCTGGAAACCGAGGAACCCAACCCCATTTACCTGTCCCTGGCGACACAAGCCAATATTTATAGGATGCAAGTAGCTCAGTTGCAGGAAAAAATCACCGCCCTGCAACAGGCAATAGGGGCTACGGAAAAAGAGCTGCAAGCACTGCAGGAAGAGCTGGCTGGGAAACAATTGGTAGAAGACAGGTACCAGGCTCAGATCAAAAATTTGCAGGAGAATTTTCGCTCATTGCTTGCTCGCAGCGAAGATGCGCGCGTCGCCAGTTCCCTGGACACCAGCGTCCAAACGCGCCTGATCGGCCCGGCTGTCGAGCCATCGCATCCCGTCAAACCGCGAAAGGCGTTGAACGTGGCTGTGGCCACTCTGTTGGGACTAATGGTGGGGGTTTTGGCAGCCTTTTTCCTGGAAATGTGGAACGCCCCTGTGCCTCGAACTGAAGTTAACATTGTTCAAAGCTAAAAACATAGCAAAACCCTTGCCGTGCTGTCGAAAGGAGAAGCAAACGCACTATGGACGCACCACCAATTGAGCGTACCTATCACAGCGCTGCTCAAGGGTTGCACGGCGGGCCCGCGTTTTGTAAGCTTTAAAGGAGGTAGTTTTTTGCGCGTTTTAGTGACGGGCGGGGCCGGGTTTATCGGCTCCCATGTGGTGGACGCTCTCCTGGAGGAAGGGCATGAGGTAGTAGTAGTCGATGACCTGAGCAGCGGCAGGGAAGAAAACCTCAATCCCGCCTGCCGGTTTTACCGGCTGGATATTTGCTCGCCGGAGCTGGAAAGGATTTTCCGGGGAGAAAGGATAGAACTGGTGAACCACCACGCCGCCCAGATAGATGTGCGCCGCTCGGTGGCCAGCCCTCAGGAGGATGCCCGGATCAACATCCAGGGCCTGCTAAATCTCTTGTCAAACTGCCTGCGGTACGGGGTGAAAGGGTTTATTTTTGCTTCCTCCGGCGGGGTGGTGTATGGCGAGCCGGCCGAGCTTCCAGTGAGAGAGGAACACCCCAAGGGGCCGCTCTCGCCCTATGGGGTGAGCAAGCTGAGTTCCGAATATTACCTCCACTACTATGCCCGGGTCCACGGCCTCCCTTACATAGCCCTGCGCTACGGCAATATCTATGGCCCCAGGCAGGATCCCCACGGCGAGGCAGGAGTGGTGGCCATCTTCGGGCAGAAGATGCTTAAGGGCGAGACCCCTACCATTTATGGCGATGGGGAGCAGCTGCGTGATTACGTTTATGTGGGAGATGTGGTGCAGGCCAATCTGCTGGCTTTGCAAAGGCTTATTAGGGGTTCGAGTTTTTCCTCCGCAGACTACCTCGATGCCGCTGCTTACAACATCGGCACCGGCCGGGGTACCTCGGTCAACGAGCTTTTTCGGCTCCTGAAAGGCATTACCGGCTATAACGGCGAGGCAGTATACGGTCCCGAGCGGGCAGGGGAGCTCAAGAAGATTTACCTCCATGCCAGCAAGGCATCCCGCGAGCTGGGCTGGCAACCGCAGGTGCATTTAGAAGAAGGCCTGCGGCGAACGGTAGAGCATCTGGCGGGCAAGGGAACGGGGCACTTGCGTTGCATAGCAGCGGGGTGCAGGGCGAGACCGGACTGACAAAAAAGCGCTGGAGGAACTAGGGCGAGCAATGATTACCGCGAATTGGCTGTTCTGGGCCTTGACGGCCATGGTTTTCTGGGGGTTAGGCCCTATCTTTGCCAAACTCGGGCTGGTGAAGAGCGATCCCTATACCGCACTTTTAATTCGGACTATGGGGGTCTTGGCTGCCCTGCTGGTGTGGGGTCTGGCTACGGCCAGCTTAGGGGATCTTAAGGAAATAGAGCCTCGTACCTGGGCGCTTCTCTTCGGTGAAGGGCTGGCGGCCTCGGTCATCGGTCATTTTGCCTATTTTAAAGCTTTGCAGGCGGGTAAGGTTTCAGCGGTAGTGCCCATCGTCGCCTCTTACCCTTTGCTGGTGTTCTTCTTAGCAGTCCTTCTTTTAGGCGAGAAGATTTCCTTGGGGCGTGGGATAGGAGCCGTTTTAATTCTACTCGGTATTTTCTTGGTGCAAAGGTTTTAAATTATAAAATTACATTATAGAAAGGATGGCTACCCTTGCAAAATCTTACTTTACAACTGGCCGAAAATATCCTGTCCACTGATTTCGACCGCCTGCCGCCGGAAGTAGTGCGCGAAGCCAGGCGCGGCTTCTTTAACTGGCTCGGCGTGGCCATCGGCGCCTGCCGTCACGAGACCATCGATATCCTCATTTCTATGGCTGGCTTCGCCGGCGCCAAAGAGCAGGCTTCGGTGCTTGGCAGGGAGGAGAAGACGAACATATTTTTTGCAGCCCTTATTAATGGCACCTCATCCCACACCTTCGATTTTGACGACACCCACCTGGATACCATCCTGCATCCCAGCGCTCCTGTAGCCCCGGCGGCCCTGGCCGTGGGTGAATATTACGGCTTAAGCGGTAAGGAAGTGCTGGCGGCCTATGCCCTTGGGGTGGAAGTGGCCTGTCGGGTCGCCGTGGCCATCTGCCCTTCCCACTACAGCCTGGGGTGGCACGTCACCGGCACGGCAGGCGTCCTGGGCGCGGCGGCTGCAGCCGGCAAGCTTCTGGGCCTTGACGCCAGGAAGATGGCTTATGCCCTGGGGATAGCCGCCGCCCAGCCCGTCGGCCTGCGCGAAATGTTCGGCACCATGACCAAGCCTTTCCATCCCGGTAAGGCGGCCATGAACGGCCTGATGTCCGCCTGGCTGGCCAAAGAGGGCTTCACCAGTTCCGAGCGGGCCCTGGAGGCGCCGGCAGGCTATCTAAAAGTTATGGCCCCGGAATACGATGCCGCCAAAATCAACTCCGGCTGGGGTGAGAGGTTTGAAATCCTGGCCAACTCCTATAAACCTTATGCCTGCGGCGTAGTGGCCCACCCGGTGATTACGGGCGTTGTGGCCCTGCGGGAAAAATATAACTTAAAGCCGGAAGATGTGGCCGGCATTGAAGCCCAGGTCAACCACTGGGTATTAAAGCTTATGGGCAAGGAGAGCCCCCAGACCGGCCTGGAAGCCAAGTTCAGCACCTACCACTGCGCTGCCGTAGGTCTGATTTACGGCAGGGCCGGCGAGCGCCAGTTCAGCGATGAAGTGGTCAAAGACGAGAGGACCGTAGCCTTGCGTAAAAAGGTAAAACTTATTACCGATGAGAAGATGCGCGAAGATGAAGCCAGGGTGCGTATTATATTAAACGACGGAAGAGTCTTAGAAGAATACGTTGGCCACGCCAAGGGCAGCCGCGAAAATCCCATGACCGATAAGGAACTGGAGGACAAGTACCGGGATCTGGTGGCCGGTATTCTTCCCCCGGCGAAAATAGAGGATTCTGTCCGCCTGGCCTGGGATATGGAAAACCTGGCCGACGTGAGGGATTTAGTCCGGGCCTGCTGCCCGTGAAAAACTTCCCCTTTCCTGGCATAAACTATATAAAATGCCAGGAAGGGGGTATGTATTGCTTTGAGGATTAAAGTGTTAGTAAAGTTAGTAACTCCGATCCTTTTCCTAGTAAGCGCGGCGACGGGTTGCGCCCAAACCAGGTCTTCGCCCGCGGCGCCTCCCGTCATAGAATTTTCCCGCGAGGGGAAGAATTTACCCCGGCCGGTGGCGGATTGGGTAGAGGCCAACAAGCGCACCTTTGGCGGCTTCGCCAGGAGCGAGGGCGACCGCACCTACCTCCTGGCGACTGTGGGGGAGCGGCCTACCGGCGGGTACGGCGTGCGCATCGATGAGGTGCTGCGCGGCAAAGACGGCCTGGTTGCCGTGGCTACTTTAACCGCTCCACGGCCCGGCCAGGCCGTTACCCAGGCGATAACCTATCCTTACGACCTGGTGAGCATACCGGCGACGGCGGAAAAGATCAGCTTTGCCTTCCGGGGCGCGGTGACGGTGCAGGCCATTGCCCCTGCGCCCCAGCCTTCTCCGGAGCCCAAGCCCGGCGCTCCCGTAGCCCAGAGCGAGCATTTCCGGGTCTTTGCGCCCGCGCCGGGTACCCCCATTTCGTCGCCGGTGCGGATTTCCGGCCAGGCCCGCGTCTTCGAGGGCAATTTCCTTATCCAGCTGGACGACGGCCATGCTTATCTGGCGGAAAAATGGGTTAAGGCCCGGGCCGGGGCGCCGGAGTGGGGAGATTTTGCCGTAGAACTTCCTTTCCAGGACCCCACCAGCCCCAGCGGCACGCTCACCTTTTTAACTATGGACCCGCGCGACGGGACGGTGAAGGCAGAACTTACCGTGCCGGTCAAATTCGCCAAATGGCAGTAAGGCCGGGAAGCTCAAGGGCGCCGGTTTCAGGCGCCCTTTTTCTTTCCGGCAGGAGTTGGCAGGGAGCATGGCGAACTATTCTAGTGCAGGCGCCATTTCCGGTGCCTTAAACGGAGGGAAGGCTATGCTCGATTTTTTTTGCTTATAGAGCAGCTCGATGCCCTGGCCAAAGAGGAAATGGCCAGAGAGGAAGAATATAAAATTAAACTGAAAAGGGCCCGCGAGGTGCTGGCGGCGCTGGCGACCTCGCCGGAGGCGTTAAACCGGGCCGGGGAAAGCCGCACTTCCTGGCTGGTCGCCGAGCCCCTGGAAGAGCTTTCCCGGCCGCACCCCCTGCCGGCGCGGCCGGCGGCCTGGACGGTGCTGGCCGCCGACGGCTCCCAGATTTACCCCGACCAGCACCGGCAGCTCTTTTGCTATCTTTTGAATATCGGGCTGGTAGTTTTGCCTTACGGGCGGCAGGGGGAAGTCGTCCTGGCCTCGCGCCCTTATCTTTTTTACCGCGAGGAAGAGCTTTACCAGCAGGCCGACGGCAGCCTGATTTCGCCCGAGCTTATTGCCTGCCGGCGGGCGGTGATGGAGCTGGAAGCCCTGGCAGAGGCCGCAGCGCGGGTGCCCCGGCCGGCCGTAGCTCTGGTAGACGGCACCCTTATCTTGTGGTCGCTGGGCGCCGGCTCGGCGGAGCAGCAGGAATGGCTGCAGAATTACCTGGCCGCCCTGGCGGCGGCTCGTGAGGTGGGGCTGCCCCTGGCCGGCTACATCAGCGGCTCGCGGGCTACCGATGTGGTCAACCTCCTGCGCCTTTCTTTATGCGCGCGCGAAGAGGCTGTAGACTGCGACCGCTGCGCCTACCCTCCTGGGGAGCGCCCCTGCCTGGAGCTGGCGGGCCTGCGCGACGCCGGCCTCTGGAAGTCGATTTTATCTCCCGGTGAGCGCTCGCCCGTCTACCGCAGCCAGTCACGCGTATTGAAGCAGTACGGCCAGCATCACGTCTGCTTTTTCTACTTGCGCGGCCCGGAGGAAGTGGCCAGGGTGGAAGTGCCGGCCTGGGTGGCTACCGATAAAGCAATGCTGGATCTGGTCCACAGCCTGGTTTACGACCAGGCCGTGCGCGGCCAGGGCTATCCCGTCGCCCTGGCCGAAGCCCATGAGCAGGCGGTGGTGCGGGCGGCGGAGCGCGAGTGCTTTCTGCAGGAACTGGACCGCCTGCGGGCGGCCAGGGGAGCGGGGCCGGGTATGACCCCCAAGTTTGCCCGCAAGCGGCAGGGGCTCTTGTGAAAACTATGCCGTAAAAGGGTTATGGTTGTTTGCCAGAAGCTTTCTGGAGGTGGCTCGAGGTTTTATGTCGGCTCTGGGTGAAGTGGTGGCCAGCAGCACGCGCGAGTTCACTGCCGAAGCCAGGGAATTATACGGTTCGCCGGCTTTCGGTAGTTTTGTGCGGGTAACCGCAGGGGAGCAGGTTATCTACGGAGTGGTCTATAATATCGTCACCGAGGGGGTGGATGCCGGCCGCCGGCCGGTAGCTTTCGGCACCCCCTGGCCCCAGGTGGCCCAGGAACATCCCCAGCTAACCAAGTTGTTGCGCACCTACTTTTCCTGCCTTACCCTGGGCTTTCGCCAGGGAGAAAGGATTTATACTTATCTACCTCCCTTTCCACCTTACATCCATTCTTTCATCGAAGAATGCCGGCGGGAGGAAATAAAAGAGCTTACGGCGCGGCCCCATTACCTGGCCCATATTTTAAAGAGCGGCCTGGTGGTAGCCGACCAGCTGGCGGCGGCGGCCATCCGCCAGGCCTGCGCCGTCCAGCCGGATGCCGGGGAGTACATCCGCCGGGCCGGCCGGGAACTGCGCCGCCTGCTGACCGGGGACCTGGAACGCTTGAAAGCCATTTTGCGCCAGTTGGAGTGAGGTGAGGTTAGATGCGGGGCAAGGTTTTTCGCGGCAGTTTATCCACGGGGGTAGAAGTGAAGCTGGCGCCGGAATGCCCGGTCGAAGATGTGCGGGTGGGCAATTTCGTTGTCGTTGAAGGCCGGCGGCACCGTTTCTTTTGCCTGGTGGCCGACGTGAAGCTGGAAGCCGTTTACCCCGGCTTTTTAACCGAAACCTTTGACCTGGAAGAGGACCGCCTGGCCCAGGAAATCCTGGTAGGCGACAGCATTTTCGCCAACGTTTGCCTGCAGCCGGTGCTGATGGTCGATCTCGAAGGAGACGGCATCCCCCGCGCCGTCAAGACCATCCCGCCCCACGGCGCGCCGGCCCGCAGCGCCACCGCCCAGGACGTGGGCCTTATTTTCGGCGCTCCCGACGACAAAACCTATTTCCAGATCGGCACCCCTCTGGAAATGGACGTGCCGGTTTGCGTTAATTTAAAGAGGCTGGTCGAGCGCTGCACCGGCGTCTTCGGCAAGGCAGGAACCGGCAAGACCTTTCTCACCCGCGTGCTCCTGGCCGGTATTATCAAGAGCCGCCAGGCGGTGAACTTGATTTTCGACGCCCACAACGAGTACGGCTGGGAATCCAAAAGCGAGGGCGAGGAAGGGCCGGTTTACGTTAAAGGTTTAAAGCAGCTTTTTCCTTCCGAAGTAAAGATTTATACCTTAGATGAGGAATCTTCTCAGCGGCGGGGGTGCAAGTACGACGGCGTCATTTATGTGGGCTACGACCAGATTGAGCCGGAGGACATTATTCTTTTAAATAATCTCCTCAACCTCAACGCCACCGCCCAGGAGCACCTCTTCCTCCTGCAAAAAAAGCTGGGCGCCGCCTGGCTGCCCCACCTGCTGGCGGCCGAAGACATGGAAGCCTTTGCCGAAAGTTTGGGCGCCCATTCAGGGGCGCTCCAGGCCCTCAAGCGGAAGCTGGAGCGCATAGAGCGCCTCCCCTTTATCCGCGCCCGGGCTCCCTACGACGCCGTCCAGCGCCTGCTTGACGACCTGGAGGCCGGCCGCCACGTGGTGCTGGAATTCGGAGGCACGCCCACCCTGGGCTACATGCTGGTGGTGAACATCCTCACCAAGCGCATCCACGAAGAATACGTGCGCCGCACCGAGGAGCACATCGCCCTCGGCAAGGGAGGCCCCCGGCCCCTGGTGATCACCGTCGAAGAAGCGCACCGCTTTTTAAGCCCCCAGCTGGCCAAGGAGACCATTTTCGGTACCATCGCCCGGGAAATGCGCAAGTTCAACGTCACCCTGCTCCTGGTGGACCAGCGCACTTCGGGGATCGATTCGGAAGTTATGAGCCAGATCGGCACCAAGATTTCCTGCAAGCTCGACGACGAGGCCGACGTAAATAACCTTTTGAGCGGCACCACCAATACCGGAGGCTTGAAAAACGTGCTTTTCAGCCTGGACTATAAGCAGCAGGCCCTTATTCTGGGCCACGCCGTACCCATGCCGGTGGTAGTCCGCACCCGGAATTACGATGAGGAATTCTACCGGGCCATGGTCGCCAGCCGGGCCCCCGGCGGCGTTGACTGGCTGCGAATGGCCAGCCGGGAGGACATCGAGATTTAGGGGCCGCCCGCCTGTAAGGGGAGAGTGACTATGCGCATACTGCACCTGGCCGATACTCACCTGGGAATAGAGAATTACGGCCGCATTGACGCCAAGACCGGCGTGCACACCCGGCTATTAGACTTCCTTAAATGCCTGGACTACGCCGTGGATTACGCTTTAAGCGAAGGGGCCGACCTGGTGCTTTTCGCAGGCGACGCTTTTAAAAACCGCGACCCCAGCGAAACCCAGCAGAACGCCTTTGCCCGGCGCATTAAAAAGTTGGCCGACGCCGGCATCGCCGTCTTCCTCCTGGTGGGCAACCACGACCTGCCGGCTGCCGAGGGCCGGGCTACGGCCCTGGATATTTACCACACCCTGGGCATCCCCGGCGTCACCGTCGGGCGCGAAGTTAAGGTTTACCCGGTGCAGACCCGCTCCGGCCCGGTGCAGGTAGCCGCCCTGCCGCACCTTTCCCGCAATGCCCTGCTCAAAAGAGAAGAGTTCCGGGGCAAGAAGCTGGAAGAAATGGAGCTCGAGCTGGGGCGCCTGCTGGCGGGTTACGCGGAATATCTGGCCGCCGGCCTGGACCCCGGCGCTCCGGCTCTGTTGACCGCCCACTTGAGCGTGGACGGCGCGGTGGTGGGCTCGGAGCGCAGTATTATGCTGGGAGGCGAAGTCAGCCTGCCGCCAGGGGTCTTCCGCCGGCCGGAGTTTGCCTACGTGGCCCTGGGGCACATTCACCGGCAGCAGATTCTGGCCGAGGACCCGCCGTTGGTTTATTCCGGCAGTATAGAAAGGGTGGACTTCAGCGAGGAAAAAGAGCCGAAAGGCTTTATGTGGGTGGAACTGGAGGGCAAGAAGGCGCGTTACCGCTTTGTGTCCGTGCCCGCCCGGCCTTTTATCACCCGGCGGGTGCGCGTGCAGGGGGCGGAGCCTACGGCCGAGGTGCTGGCCGCCCTGGAAGAAGACGGGCTGGAGGGCGCCGTGGTGCGCCTGATCCTGGAAGGGGAGGTCGGCCTGGTAAGCCAGGTCGATCTGACTGCCGTGCGCCGGCTGCTGGAGAAAAAGGCTTTTTATGTGGCCGGCATCCAGAAAGAGGTCAGCTACCAGGCCGCCTTGCGCAACCCCGGCATTACCGAGGCAACCGATCCCCTGGCCGCTTTAAAGGATTACCTGGCTACGGCCAAAACCGCCTTTAAGCCGGAAGAGCTTTTAAGCCGGGCCGAGATCTTATACCGCCGCCTCAAGGAAGGGGAAGAGGGGAAAGGTTGCAGCGGCTAGATTTATGGGTGCTTCAGAACAGACCTTGGAGGTTGATCCGGATGATACCCCTGGAACTCAAGCTCCGTAATTTCTTGAGCTACGGAGAAGAGCCCCAGGTCTTGGATTTCAGCCGTTTTCACGTAGCTTGCCTGACGGGGGAGAACGGCCACGGCAAATCGGCCTTGCTGGAAGCCATGACCTGGGCCCTCTGGGGGCAGGCCCGCGGTGTAGACGAACGCGGGGCCGGCATGGACGATCTCATCCGTCTGGGGGCCGAGGAGATGGAGGTAGAATTTACCTTCGCCTTAGAAGGCTCGGTCTACCGGGTGCTGCGCCGGCGCAAGAAGGACAGCCGCTCCCTGCTGGACTTTCAGGTGGCGGCGGCGCCGGCAGGTGGGCAGGCGGGAGCGGCGGCAGGCCGGACCGGTACTCCGGCCGGTTTAAACTGGCGCACCCTGACGGCCGAAACCATCGCCGCCACCCAGGAGCGCATTAACCAGGTGCTCCGCATGGATTATAACACTTTCACTAATTCCTCTTTTTTCCTGCAGAACCAGGCCGACAAGTTCACTACCCAGAAGCCTTCCGAGCGCAAGCGCATCCTGGGGGAAATCCTGGGGCTTTCTTTTTACGACGAACTGGAGGCCCTGGCGCGCGAGGAGGCCCGTTCCTTTGAGCAACGCTACCATGTAGCCGCTCAGGAACTGGCCGCGGTGGAGGCGGAACTGGCCGGCCGGCCCCAGGTCGAAGCCGAATTACATAACCTCCAGGCCGAACTTGCGGCCGCGGCCCGGCAGCTTCAAGATTTAGAAAAGGAGTACAACCGCGTCCTGGCCCGCCGGGAAGAGCTGGCCGCTTACGCCCGGCGCGCCGAAGAATTGAGAAAAGAGCGCCTGCAGGGTGAAAAAGAACTTGAGGAGATAAATAAAAGTTTGGCGGAAATTGAACACCGGCGGCGCCAATATATCCGGGTTCTGGAGCGGGAGGCCGAGATCCGTCAGGGGCTTCAAAAGCTGGCCGCCGTCCGCCAGGAAGAAAAGGCGGCGGCGGCCAAACTGGCCCGCTCCCTGGAGCTCGAGCAGGCTTTGCGCGACCTGGAGCGCCGCCTGGGAGAAGAAAAGGCCCGCCTGGAGGCGGAGCTGGCCGGCCTTAACGTCCAGCTGCAGGCGGCCCGGGAAGCGCTGGCCCGGGGCAGGGCGGCAGCGGGTAAACTGCCGGAATACGAAGCCGAACGCCAGCGCCTGGCCGAGCTGCTTAATACCGAGACGGAACTGCTGAACAGGGTGGCGGAGCTGGAGCAGGCGGCCAGGTCCTGCGAATCCCAGGCGGCGGAACTGGAGAAGAAGATAGAAGAACTGCGCCGGAAATACCGCACCTTAAACCAGCCTTTGCCGGCATGCCCCCTGTGCCGCTCGCCTCTGACGCCGGAAGCGCGGGAACAGGTGCTGGCCGAAATGGCCCGCGAAGGCCAGGAGATGGTTGCCCGGCAGCAGGAGCTTAAAAAAGCGGCGGCCGACAGGCTGGCCGAGGCCCAGGACCTGCGGCGGCGGTTGACAGAAATTGGCCGGGCTTTAAGCCGGCGCAGTGAGATAGAACAGCAGTGGTCGCTGGCGGCCCGAGAAGCGGCAGAAGGCGAGAAGGCCGGCGTCCAGGTGGAAGAGCTGGAGCGCCGGGCCGGCGCTTTAAGCCGGATTATAAAGGAAGGCGATTTCGCTCCCGAAATCCAGGCAGAGTACCGCGCCCTCCAGGCGTCCCTGGCTGCCGTCGGTTACGACGCCGCGGAGCACAGGCGCCTGCAGGCCGAACTGCAGAAACTTTTGCCTTATGAACAGGAGGCGGCAGCCTTAGAGACGGCGCGCCAGCTCTTGCAGGCAGCGGAAGAGCATGAAGCCCAATTGCAGCGCACTCTGGTGGCGCGGCAGGCGGCCCTGGCCCAGGGAGAAGAGCTGCTCGCCCAACTGGAGCGGCTGTTGGCGGAAGAGCCTGTCCTGGCGGGGCGGGCAGTTAAGCTGGAAGAGGAGCTCGGCCGGGCCCGCGCCCGCCTGGGGGAACTGGAAAGGCGCCGGGGTCACCTCCAGGGCCAGCTGGAGCGGCTGGAGGGGTTGAAGGCGCGGCAGGAGGAGCTTGTCAGGGCGCGGGATGAGGCGGCAAGAGAAAAGGGCATGTACGCCGAACTGGCTCAGGCCTTCGGCAAAAACGGCCTCCAGGCAATTATAATTGAAAACGCCCTGCCTGAAATTGAGGAAGAGGCCAACCGCATTTTAAGCCGCCTGACGGACGGCCGCATGGCCGTATATTTGCGCACCCAAAAAATAGGCAAGACTTCCAGGCGGGTGCAGGAGACCCTGGACATCCTGATTGCCGACGAGCTGGGCACGCGGCGCTATGAGACTTTTTCTGGAGGCGAGGCTTTCCGGGTGAATTTTGCCCTGCGGCTGGCATTGTCCAGGCTTTTGACCCGTCGCGCCGGCGCGCGGCTGCAGACGCTGGTAATAGATGAGGGTTTCGGCAGCCAGGACAGCCGGGGGCGGGAGAGGCTGGTGGAAGCTATACGCGCCATACAGGACGATTTCGCCCGCATTATCGTCATCACCCACTTAGATGAGTTAAAGGAGGCTTTTCCCGTACAGATTGAAATCGTTAAGGGGCCTAAGGGATCAGAAATTCGCTGTTAAATTGGGCCAGGAAAGATTAATCCTGCTCACGCCGGCCAAACGCCTCGCCGATGTTAATCTTCCTCGTCGTTTCTAACCTGGCTATGGAAAATTTCTTCCAGGCTAGTCTCTGCTGGCCCTTTCAACTTAACCTGGCTGACAACATGGCGGACGCCCCGCGCTTTGCTGGCCGCCCGTATGGCGGCCTCGATTTCTTCCGGATTTTCCGTATTACCCCTCAGGATCACGGTGCCCTCGCGGCTTTCAGCGCCGATATGGCGCAAGTTTATGCCCGGGTCGGCGTTTAATTCTTCCATGACTTCCTGGGTAACATCGGCGTCGTCAATGCTGCCGTCGGTGCTGATGGTAAGCCCGTTTTCCACTCCGGTGACCCCGGGAAGGCCGGCGACGAGTTTTTCGGCCCTTTCTTTTTCCTTTAATGTGTCCACGATGCCGCTGAGAGTAACTTTCCCTTGGTTAACCTCGGCCTTAAGGCCGTAACCTTTGAGGTCTTTGTCGCTATCTAAAACGGCCTGAACACGGCCTTCAAGCCCCTTTTGTTCTTGTCGCCTGGCCACTAGCCGGGCTTTTTCTTCCCAGTCGGCCCGGCCGGTCTTGTAATCTATCTTGCGCTTGACCTCTTTATTTTCTCCGTGCGGCAGGCTTTCTAGTTGCGCTTTCTGAGACTCGTACTCCCTGGGCTGGGGTTTGCCCACCGGCCGGTGGGTGTTCCCTGGAATTGCGGGTTTTTCCGGCATAGAGTTTTAACCACCCCCTTTGTGCTTATTTTACCCTGCGCGCGGGTTCTTTATTGAAGCCTTGCGCGCCCGGTTATTTTGAGGTACATTATGGGAGAGCAGTTCTTGAAGGAAGGGTTTTCTATGGACAAAATTAAAACGGCGTTAGAAATAGCCCTGGAACGGGCCAATGCTATAAAGGTGGATTCCGAAAAGCTTTTAGAACTGGATTATGTGCCCCAGGGAAAAGTTTTGGGTGCCCGCTTTTTAAGTAATAATAATTTTAACCTGGAAGAGGAGCTGAGAAAGTTCGGGCCCGAGGCCAGGCCGTATGTATTGCGCGGCCTGGAAGATACTTTTTTAAGTAATCTTAGTTTACCCCGGGACGAGGTTTCCATGCAGGCCAACCGCCGTTGCATGGAAGGCTTAAAGCTAATTAAGAAGAATAAAGCCGCCCTCAAACAGGTCTTTCAAGAAATAGAAACCCTCTTTCAATATTACGCCAGGGCTTTGGAGCAAACTTATGTAAACCTGAAAGAAGATTTTGCCGCCCGGCTGCTTCAGGCCCAGCGCGCCCTGGGGAGGCAATTGGGCATGCGCGTAAATATCGATGTGGAGCGCCAGCCCGAGTTCCAGGAAGAATGGTCGCGGCTACGCGGCCAGCTTTCCGCCCAATATGAGAATATATTAGAAGAAAAGCGGCGGTATATCAGGAGTCTAAATTGATCTTAAGCCCGTGAAGCCAGGGGTATTTTTAGGGCCCTGGCCATAACCGGGTCCAGGGCAACCAGGTCCTTTTTATCAACCTGCCTTACGGCTGTTTTGCCCAGGGCGCGCACGCCTTCTTTGATCTCCTCGTTACATGATTTGAGAAAGTTGGCCAGGTCCTGGGCTGCCTTATCTACGTCCAGTTTATCTTGATAGCGGCCCTGGGCAAAGACTACCTGCGCTGGGGGTTCCCAGGGAAGGGCCTTCAAGATGTGGGTATGAGCTAGGGCAAAGAGGGCTACGGTACCGAGATAGACGGCATCGGCTCCTAAAGCTAGTATTTTCAAAAAGTCGCCGGGGGTAGCCAGCCTGCCGCTGGCAATAAGAGTGACTTCTTTTTTTACGCCCTGTTTTTCTAAAAAACGCGCCGCGCGGTTGACGGCGTAGACGGTCGGGAGGCCGAAGTCGTCCTGGAGAATCGGCGGCGATCCCTTGGTGGCCGCTCCGGCGCCGTCCAGGGAGATAAAGTCTACGCCGGCATCCAGGAGTATCCCCAAGTCTTTTTCCAGGTCTTTGCCGGCGGCAATTTTGGCCCCAATGGGCGCGCCGCCGGTAAGACGGCGCAACCTGGCGATAAGGGGGGGCAGGTCCTTTTTGGGGTTTTTAACGCCAGGTAGGTGGGCGCGGGTAACTGCCGGCTGGCCGGGTTTAAGCCCCATAAGAGATCGGGCTTTAGGAGGGAGTTCATGGTATTCGGTGCGGCGGGCCACGCCGCCGGTGGCGGCATGGCCGAACTGGACCTCTACCATATCGGCCTGCTTGATAATTTCGGGTTTATGGTTCCAGCCTCCTCGGTCGTACTGTAAGATCAGGTATTTGGCCGCGCGCCTTTCCGAAAGCAGGAGGGGCCCTTCACCGGTGTTGGTGGCGGTTCCGGCCAGAGTGGCCCCTTTGGCCAGGGCTACTTTGGCCTTTTCGCTTAAAGCCAACCCGTAGGCCATGCCGGAAATTATTAGCGGCATACTTATGGTAACGGGTCTGGCAGCTTTTGGCCCTAGGGTCACCATGGTATCAATGGGTATATTTTTTTCAGTAGGAAGTCTTGACAGTTGAGCTATATTGAAAACGAGGCCATCCGTATTGGGGAAACGTTTGGGGCTACCGAAAGGCCGGTGGATTACTCTCCCTTCCTGGGATCGAAGGCTGTTTTCCACAATTTTCTGGAGGCCGGTGCGGTTGGAGGCCGATATAAATTCCCAGAGATTTTCTTCATAGGGATCGGTTATAAGGGTCCTAAGCCAGGAGTCAAACACGCGGTTAATGAGAGGCCGGCTAAAAAACAACAATCCCAGGCAGGTAAGCCCGGCCGAACCCAAAGCCACTTTCCAGAGGTCAGTCGTTTCTGTTTTTTTTCTCCCCATAGATTTATCCCTTAAATTCACCTCTGTTTTTTTATGTTTATATATTTCATTATGCCCCTCAGTTAGTTCAATTATGGGAGGTACCTGGGTTGGCAATTTTTAAAGCTGCCGTTTGCCAGATGCTCACCGGTGAAGACAAGAAGGAAAATCTTAGGCGCGCCGAAAGCATGGTCTTAGAGGCGGCCCGTGCCGGCGCCCGGCTGGTAGTTCTGCCGGAAATGTTCAACTGCCCCTACCGGACGCGGACTTTTCCTGATTACGCCGAAACTTATCCCGACGGGCCTACTTTGCAAATGCTGGCCCGGTTGGCCGGGGAAAACGGCATTTACCTCGTAGGGGGGTCGATTCCCGAAAGAGCCGGGGGAGGCCGGGTGTTCAACACCAGTTTCATTTTCGGCCCTCAGGGGGAGCTTTTAGGCCGGCACCGCAAGCTACACCTTTTTGATGTTGAACTGGCCAATGGGCTGAGGATACAGGAATCCAGCACTTTAAGTTATGGGCAGCAGGTCACAGTAATCCCTACGGCCATGTGTCTTATAGGGATAGCCATATGTTACGACATACGTTTTCCCGAACTCGCCCGCCTGATGGTATTGAAGGGCGCCAGGGTAGTTGTGGTTCCCGCCGCTTTCAATACTACTACCGGTCCCGCCCACTGGGAGTTGACCTTTCGCCTGCGGGCGGTTGACAACCAGGCCTATTTTATCGCCGCCTCGCCGGCCCGCAACGTCGGGCAAGGCTATCCCATTTACGGCCACTCTCTGGTAGTGGACCCCTGGGGAGAGGTGGTGGCTGCCGCCGGGGAAGGTGAAGAATTAATCCTCGCCGACATCGATCTGGAACGGGTGGAGCGGGTGCGCCGGGAACTTCCCCTGCTGGCCCACCGGCGTACCGACGTTTACCGGCTGGAGGAAGTTCCGACAGGCCCGGAGACTACGCCCTGACTCAAGGCCCACCTGTCCAGCTCGGCCAGCAGGGCCTGGCGCTCGTTTAGGCTGGGTTCGTCGAGTACGCGTTCTAGCAGGTAATTTAGAGCCTGGCCTACCCGGGGGCCGGGCTTTATTTTTAGATGCTCCATTACGTCAAAACCGTTGACGGCCAGATCTTTTAAGGTTAGGCCCGGCTTTTTATTTTGCACTTCCCTGATCTGGCGGCGTAAATTTTCCACCGCCCTGGTGGTGGCGTTGGGGCCGCTGGCCAGGATGTCGGCGCGGCGTAATTCTAGAAGGTCGTCGATGTTTTCGGGACCGACACGCCTTAATAACCGTCTGATGCCGGCCTCGGTCTGGGGGTAGTCGAACATATGGTGGGCGATGAGATTGAGGATTTGGTTTTGTAATTCTTTACCGAACTTCAGGCGGCCGAGAACGGCAGAGGCCATCTCAGCGCTGACCGGGGCATGGCCGTAAAAGAGAAAGCGGTCGCCCACTTCAATACGGCAGCGGTATTTGCCGATGTCGTGCAGGAGGGCGGCCCAGCGGAGCGCCAGCCTGGGTTCGACCAGTTGTACGGTTGCCAGTATATGTTCCAGGACATCCAGGCGGTGGAAGCGATTCCCCTGATCTACTCCCTTATTAGCGGTTAATTCGGGCAGGATGATTTCCAGGAGGCCGGCTTCTTCCATTTTTGCCAGGCAAGCTGCCGGGTTAGGACCCAGGAGGATTTTGTTAAGTTCTTCTCGAATGCGTTCGCCTGAAACCCCTTTTATCTTGTCCCGGCAGCTAGATATGGCGGCGAAAGTATCTTCGTCCCAGGCGAACCGGGCTCCGGCGGCGCCGGCCCTGGCCATGAGGTAAAAGGCGCGCAACATGCGTAAGGGGTCTTCTTCAAAGCGCTCTTTTGCCGACCCTACCGCCTTGATCTCCAGGTATTTGGCGGCCAACCGGTGTTTTACGCCGTAGCAGTCGATCCAGGAATTTTTTACGGGGTCGTAGGCCAGGGCGTTGACCGTAAAATCGCGCCGCGACAAATCTTCTTCCAAGGTGACGCCCAACCGCACTTCTTGCGGCCGGCGGTCAGGTCCGTAACGCCCCTCTCTGCGGAAGGTCGTGACCTCCACTGCCTCGCCGTCCAGATAAACGGTGACCGTGCCGAAGCGCAGCCCGCTGGGCACCGTTCGCTTAAAAAGGGCCATTACCTCTTCCGGCAAGGCGCTGGTAGCCACGTCCCAGTCTTTAGCCCAACTTCCGCACTTTTCGCTTAAAAACCCTGTAATATCAAGGCATTGCGGTTTCGGTTAGTCACTATCCTTGTTTTAACCACGTCTTCTTTGG
>JASUSV010000034.1 GCA_030445865.1 Clostridia bacterium | reverse complement strand
TACGTCCCTCGTAGGAGAGGAACAAACGATGGCAGAAATACCCCAACCAGCAGCCTAGATCATCCAGAACCGGGGTTGCGGTTTTTCATAGGTGGGGATAACCCAGCTGCCGTCCCCAATAACATAAACCCTGCCCACCAAGGGCTAAAAAATGAGGTTTAACCCGCCCCTGAACGCCCTCATAACCCCTAATAAAATACTTGACCTGCTTTATATTAGTTGCCAGGGCTCATGCTCGTTCTGGCTGGCCAAGACCATGACTTCCTGTTTCTGTAATTTTTCTTCTAAATATTTTACCAGGGCAGGGACGATAACGCGCTCAGTAGCATAATGGCCGGCATCAATTAAAGCCATGCCTGCCTCCGAAACCGCCCGCGCCTCGTGATACTTTACATCCCCTGTTACCAAAACGTCAGCACCGGCTTGCAAGGCCTTTGGCCATAGCCCGGCGCCGGCGCCGCCGCAAACTGCCACCCGCACTACATCTTTCTCCCAGTCGCCGGTCACAGCAACCTTCTCCGTTCCCAAAGCTTCTTTGACCCGGTAGGCAAAATCGCCCAGCTTTTCGGGTTGCGGCAAAACCCCGATCCTGCCCGGGCCCCTAGCTTTGCCCGCGCCGGCCAGGGGGTAAACATCGTAAGCAACCTCCTCGTAGGGGTGAGCCTCGATCATGGCTCTTATTACTTTCTGTAAACAAACGCGCGGAACGATAGTTTCCAACCGGTATTCCTGCACTTCTTCCAACTTGCCCTTCTGGCCGATAAAAGGACTGCTATCTTCCAAAGGCAAAAAAGTGCCCGTGCCTAGCGCTCGAAAAGTGCAGTGGGAATAATTGCCGATCCATCCTGCTCCGGCCCGGCCCAGAGCCTCCATCACTTTTTGTTCATGGCCCTGGGGCACAAAAACTACGAGTTTATAATATTTCTCCTGAAATTCGGGCGCGAGTACCTGCATTTCCTGCAGGCCCAAACACAGACCCAGGTGGTAGCTTACGCCTAAATCGGCGTGGTCTAGATTAGTGTGGGCGGTATAAAGGGCTATATTTTCGCTGATGAGCTGTTGAACGAGCTTACCGGGGTGAGTATCGAAGCGCAAAAACCTTAAAGGCTCAAAGATTAAAGGATGGTGGCTGATAATTAAATTCGCACCCCTGGCTAAGGCTTCGTCGATCACCTCGCGGGTAACATCCAGGGATACCAGCACCCGCCTTACTTCCTGGCTGGGATCGCCTACAAGCAGGCCCACATTATCCCATTGAGCAGCCAGGTCCGGGGGAGCATATTCTGCCACTAGGTTTATGATTTCCTGGCATTTTGTAGCCATTGCCTTATTTCCTCCAGTTGCAAAAGTTTTTCTCCAATTTCCTGCACCCTATCGTTCAGGGAAGGCCGGTGGCTCCCGGCCAAATTCCGTTTTATTATTTCTAATTTCTTTATCTTTTTTTCTACCAGGGCCAGAAGCAAGGGATGGCGCCGGGCCACGAGAAGAGGGCCCAATTCCCACTCCAGAGAGCTATACGGCGGACTGGGCCCGGGTTCTAAAGCCATAACGGCGTAAAAATGTCTGCCTTCATAAATTAGATCCTCACCGGTTAAGCGCCATCCCGCCGCCGAAAGCCACAGGCGCAGCTCTTGCCATTTATTCTGGGGCTGGATAACCAGGCGATGGGCGCTCCACCAAACATCCTGCCCTGCCGCCAGCACCTGCTGGATGGTCAAACATCCTATTCCCGCCAGAACCAGAACTTGAGCCTCGCCGGGGCGTAGCACCTGTAACCCGTCGCCGAGGCGCAGGTCGATGTAACCCTGCAGGCCGCAACTCTCGATGTTCGCTCTGGCCCGCAACCAGGGCCCGCGCTTATTTTCTACTGCAATGACCCGCGGACAGATTTTGTTCTTGACCAGGTAAATGGGCAAATCGGCGTGATCGGTACCGATGTCGGCGACCACGCAACCTGAAGGAATAAAGGCGGCCACGGCGGCAAGGCGCTTGGAAAGCTGCATCTTTGGTATAAAAATTTAAAAAGGCCAGCAGTTGAAGCTTGATCCGATCCTCCAACTCCTGACCTTTGCTTTTCGACCTGGTGGGCCCACCCGGATTCGAACCAGGAACCAACCGGTTATGAGCCGGCAGCTCTACCGTTGAGCTATGGGCCCTTTTGGCTCCCCGGGCAGGACTCGAACCTGCAACCACTCGGTTAACAGCCGAGCGCTCTACCATTGAGCTACCGAGGAATAAATCAACCGTTTTTATTATACGACAGCCAAGCCGTACAGGTCAACCCCTCGTTACTTTTGGCGTATCCCCACTTTTCAACCTGCTTTGGCTTACGTTCGCTCTAGAATCCCTCGCGGGCAGGACTTTTGCTCGGCCTCAGAGCTTAAGGCGGACTTCCCGGCAAATTCAAAGGAAAAAAACCTCGCTTTCAAGCCAAAGCAGGCCTCCCCCAGCGAAAACTGGGGATAACCCAGTTCGTTACTCAAGGTAATCCTTAAGCTTTTTACTCCTGCTGGGGTGGCGCAATTTGCGCAGGGCTTTGGCCTCAATCTGGCGGATGCGCTCCCTGGTCACGCCAAATTCTTGCCCTACCTCTTCCAGGGTGCGCGAGCGGCCGTCATCCAAACCAAAACGCAGGCGCAAGACTCTCTTTTCCCGCGGTGTCAGGGAATCCAGTACTTCTTCCAACTGCTCGCGGAGCAACATGGAAGAAGCAGCCTCGGCAGGGGCGGGAGCATCTTCGTCCTCGATAAAATCGCCTAAATGGCTATCTTCTTCTTCACCGATGGGCGTCTCCAGGGAGACGGGCTCCTGGGCGATCTTCATTATTTCTCTTACGCGCTCCACCGGAATATCCATTTCGTGGGCAATTTCTTCCGGCGTAGGATCGCGCCCCAACTCCTGCAATAACTGACGTTGGACCCGGATCAGCTTATTAATCGTCTCCACCATGTGCACCGGTATGCGAATCGTCCTGGCCTGATCGGCAATGGCCCTGGTAATTGCCTGGCGAATCCACCAGGTGGCGTAAGTGCTGAACTTATAACCCTTGCGGTAGTCAAACTTTTCTACTGCCTTAATTAAGCCGAGATTCCCTTCCTGGATCAAATCTAAAAAAAGCATACCGCGGCCAACATAGCGCTTGGCAATACTGACCACCAACCGGAGGTTGGCTTCGGTAAGGCGCCGCTTGGCTTCTTCATCGCCCTGTTCCATACGCTTGGCCAGTTCTATTTCCTCTTCCGGAGTAAGGAGGGGTACGCGACCGATCTCTTTAAGATACATCCGGACCGGATCGTCAATGCCCACGCCTTCGGGCACGGAAAGATCTATCTCGGCTTCCGCATCAACGCCATCCACCTTTTCTATATTCTCTAATTCAGCAACTTCCGGCATAATATCGATACCGGCCTGAGCAAACTGCTCATAGATATCGTCAATTTGTTCCGGCGTGAGCTCGATTCCCTGAAGGGCGTCCATTATCTCGCGATAGGTCAGGAAACCATTCCTTTTGCCCTTTTCTATCAGGGCCTTAACAATTTGCTGCTTTTGCTGCTGTTCCTCTTTCAAAATTTACTCCCTCCTTTCCGCTCCTTACCAATCTTAATTCCTGTTGAAGCCGGAAAATTTCCTCCTGCAACTCTTTTATATTCCTCCCCGCCCCGCTTATCTCGGCCTGGGCCAGCTCCTGCTCCTTGGTTTTGATGAGGCGATGCAGATTCCGGGCCCTGACCCTATTAATAGCCTCCTTCACAGCCTCAGGCGTAAATAACACCCTGGCATCACTTTGGATTTTAAGCCGAGCAATAATCGCCAGCCCGCTCGCAACTCCAATTTCTTTTTCTAAAAGATTAATCAGAACGTCTCCGGCCAGGCCGGGCTTTTCAAAACGTAGTTTTTTAATTTCATCCCGGACAAACTTGCATTCCGGGCACTCCCAAAAATCTTCCCCCAAACTCCCTTCGATCATCTGCGCGAGGGCGGGATCATGAATATAGGCGGATAGTAGGAAGGTTTCCTGGACATCTGGCCCTGCAATAAAATTGTGCTTACTTTCAGCAATAGTATGCCTTATTCTAACTTCTTTATCCTTTTTATGGATATATTTCTTTACTTCTTCATAGATAGATTGTTCGGGTAAAGCTATACGCTTGCTTATTAATCTGATATATCCATCCCTCTCTACGGCATTCTCTATCCTGGCAATATCGGGGACCACTTCCGCTACAACCTTGGCCAGGCTGTGCTCATGGCGAAGCCCGTAGGTCTTAATCGCCTGCTCCAGGCGATAGGCGATTAAAGATGAAGCGCCCGCCACCATCTCATTAAAGGCGCGTGCACCCTTACATTTTAAAAAGTCATCGGGATCGAGGCCTTCGGGCAGCTCTAAAACCCTTACTTTTACCCCTGCTTCTTGGAGAATAGAGAGCCCCCGGAGAGTGGCCGCCTGCCCGGCGGCATCGGCATCGTAAGCGATGACGGCCTCCGAGGTAAAACGTCGCAACTCTTTAGCCTGTTGCGGCGTGAAAGCCGTCCCCATGGTAGCGACTGCGTTTTCTATACCCGCTTCGTGAGCCGCTATAGCGTCCATATAACCCTCGACGATAAGAGCAAAACCCTGCTGCCGTATGGCCTCAGATGCTAAGTGCAGGGCATATAGGTGATAACCCTTGCGAAAAAGTAAAGTCTCAGGGCTATTAACGTACTTTGGTAGACCAGCATCCAAAACCCGGCCGCCAAAGCCTATTACCCGGCCGCGGTGGTCCCAAATGGGAAACATTAAACGGTTCCGAAAGCGGTCGTGTATTCCTCCTTCTCGTTCTACAGCCAGGCCCGCCAAAAGTATCTCTTCTGTCTGAAAACCTTCCCCTTTTAAATATTTAATAAGGGCCTGAGGAGTTTCTGGCGCATAACCTAATTGAAATTTCTTCGCTATTTCCTCGCCGATTCCTCTTGTGCGGATATAATTACGCGCCTTTTCCCCTTCAGGGCCTCTAAGAACTAGACTGTAAAACTTGGCAGCCAGGGCATGCATTTGGTAAAGGCGTTGGCGCTGGGACCATTGCTGCTCGTTGTAAAAAGAACCCTTCTCCTGGGGCAATCTGACCCCCGCCTTATCCGCCAGACGGCGGACGGCTTCAGGAAAATCGAGGTTGTCTATTTTTCTTATAAAGGTAAAAATATCCCCGCCTACTCCGCATCCAAAACAATAAAAAATCTGTTTTTCCGGGCTTACGGTGAAAGAAGCCGTCTTTTCGCTGTGGAAGGGACAGAGGCCGACAAAATTTCTCCCCCGCCTCTCAAGGCGGACATATTCCCTTACCACTTCGACAATGTCCAGCCTAGCCTTAATTTCTTCTAAAATCTCCTCAGGATATGCCACCGGCACCACCTAGAAAAATTGCTTCTGACAAATGTCTTTATACTATTCGCCAAAAGGGCGCAATATCCTCCTTCTTTTCTCTAAAAGAGTTTAACCTTGTTCTATTATTTGTTTGCTTCTACCAGTTTATACCTACAGGTTGATCCTTATAAGATCATCATAAGATCATCGTTTACGGCCATAATAAAATTGGGGTGTTAACTTATGAATAAATTTATCGCGTTTCTTCTCCTGGCTTTAATTGGCGGTTCGACCCTTTACGTGCTTTACAAAGGCGTCTTGCTGCCGATTTTTGAACCTTATTTTAAAACCCGCCAATAAATATTAATAGGCATTACTTTCCGGGTGAAATGTATATATCCTTATGCTATACTTTTAGATTGAAGATGTTACTTCATCCTTTTTAAACCTCCCTTTTCACCTGAGGGCGCCCGGAAGGCGCCCTTTTTTATGTGCAAGGTATAAGCACGGAGCCATCATGTTATACTAATACCTGGAAGGTACTTAAAGGTTCCCTGCCGGTGTCCGGTCAGACACATGGATAGCTTGACAAGCGAAGAGGAGCCTCTAGTACCTTCCCAATTTTATTCTTGAAAACCGGCCGGAACGAAAAATTTTTTATATTGCTCAATGGCAAATCTGTCGGTCATGCCGGCTATGTAATCACAAATGCGGCGTTCTAAATCTCCTGCTCCCGGGCAACCGAGAGGCAACTTTTCGGGGTGCTCGAGGTAAAAATAATAAAGCGCTTGCAATAGTTTCTTAGCTTTACCTTCCTCGGCCTTGGCCCGCGAACCAATATAAACCCGTTCAAAAAGAAAAGAACGAAGCCTGTCAGTAGCTTCCTGGACTGCAGGGCTCATAACAATTTCCGGCCGGCCCCAGCTCGTTTTAATTATATCTAAAACCATATTATTAATACGCGTGCGGTGTTCCCTGCCTAAAACGGCTATACATTCAGCCGGCAAGTCCTTTTCGGAAATTATACCTGCCCTTAAGGCATCGTCTATATCATGATTAATATAGGCGACCCGGTCGGCCAGACGGACTATCTGTCCTTCCAGGGTCTGGGGTTTAACCGGGCCGGTGTGATGGGCGATGCCGTCGCGGACCTCCCAGGTGAGATTCAAACCGCGCCCGTTTTCCAGCTTTTCTACCACCCTGAGGCTCTGGAGGTTATGCTTAAACCCACCGGGCACAACCTCGTTTAAGGCGTCTTCGCCGGAATGGCCAAAAGGCGTATGACCAAGGTCGTGCCCTAAAGCGATGGCTTCGGTTAGGTCTTCATTCAAGCGTAAAGCCCGGGCAATAGTGCGGCTTATCTGGGCTACTTCTAAAGTATGTGTCAAGCGGGTGCGGTAGTGATCTCCTTCCGGGGCGATGAATACCTGGGTTTTGTGTTTCAGGCGGCGAAAAGCCTTGGAGTGAATAATACGATCGCGATCCCTCTGGAACTCCGTCCGCACCGTACAGGGTTCTTCAGGCCACTGTCGTCCCCGGGTATCGCTACTTAAAGCAGCAAAAGGTGAAAGCCATTCTTTCTCCCTCTGCTCGGCCTCCAGACGCAAAAGCACCCGCACGTTCCCCTCTCTATCTCCGGCGCAAAGAAGAAGTGGCGCCAGCCACCTGGGCCACGCGGCGACCGAGACACCGAACCCTCTCGGCGGCAAAGGTATCCCCAGTCGCGGGCACCTGGCCGCACCCGCCGTGATGACCGCAGTCGCTATCTTCACAGCCGTCGCCTACCACGATCATGCCCTGCACAAGCATCATATCGAACATGGTTTTTAGCGTCGTTTCCTGGCCGCCGAAGCGAATTCTGCCTACCGAAATCCCGCCACCAACCACGTTGAGCAGGGCTTTATCGTTGCGCAATACCCGGCTTTTATCCCAGAAGGCTTTTAACTGGGCGGAAACGGTCCCAAAATAAACCGGGCTGCCTAAAATTATCCCATCGGCGCGCCGCAATAAATCGTAAGCCTCGCCGAGCGGCTTACCGCGGGCGCAATTTCCGGGACACGGGTTGGCGCACTGCCGGCAGAAAGGATCCTTCTGCCCTTCTAAGGCATCGACGATATGGATGAGCCTGGTTTCGGCACCCAGATTTGACGCCTCTTCCAGGGAAATCTTCAATAGGTGGGCCGTATTACCGTCTTTATGGGGACTACCGTTCAAGCCGAGAATGAGCATTTTTAATTCACCTCCTCGAGCCGGATAAAAATTCTAAAGCGGTTCAAACACGTCCTTAGTTAAGCCGCAATTAGGGCAAACCCAATCTTCGGGCAGGTCTTCAAAAGGGGTGCCCGGTTTAACTCCGCCTTCCGGGTCCCCCTCAGCCGGATCATAGACATAGCCGCAGGCGGTACATGACCATTTTTGCATTCTCTCACTCCTTAAATTATTTTAAAACTATTTAATTCGCTATTCAGGAAGAAAAATCCTGCCTGGGTATAGCCTGGCGCGCCAGTTCATCGCAACGCAGATTCTCTTTCGTATCAGCATGACCTTTTATTTTAATCCATTCAACCTGATGTTTCCTGGTTAAATTTAAAAGCTCCCGCCAGAGGTCCTGGTTATCAACGGGAAGGTTATTGACGGTGCGCCAGCCGTTCCGCTGCCAGCGTTCCAGCCAGCCTAAACGAAAGGCGTTTATCAGGTAGGCGCTGTCGCTATACAGCCGCACGCGGCAAGGTTCACGCAAAGCTTTTAAAGCTTCAACAGCTGCCCTCAGCTCCATGCGCTGGTTAGTCGTTGCCGGCTCAAAGCCGGAGATCTCCCGGCGGTAGCCGTTATAAAGTAAGACGGCCGCCCAACCCCCCGGTCCCGGATTACCCCTGCAAGCGCCGTCGGTATAAATGCTTACTTCTTTCAAAAAACCGGAACCTCCGTTTAACGTGGCGTAATAAAGTTTGCTTTAACGTTAAAAAACTTCTCTTACATTATATTAAAATCCTCCTTTAAGATAAAATTAACCATGAAATAAAAGGTTATAAGGTGGGATAATCTTGGGCGAACAACCCGTTCTCGTAAGCGCCTGCTTATTGGGGTTTAAATGTAAATATAACGGCGGTCACAACGCCGTTCCCGACCTCATCAAAATGCATGCCGAGGGACGGGCCGTGCCCGTTTGCCCGGAGCAACTCGGCGGTTTGCCTACCCCCCGACCTCCGGCCGAAATCCAGGGCGGCGAAGGAAGGGATGTGCTAAGCGGCAGGGCCAGAGTAAAAGACAGGGAAGGCAAAGACGTAACCGAGGCCTTCATTCGCGGAGCTATGGAAACCCTAAAGTTAGCTCAAAAAATAAATGCGAGGGTAGCCATACTTAAGGAAAAAAGTCCTTCCTGCGGGTCCACTCAAATTTACGACGGCACTTTCACGGGGCAACTGCAACCCGGCGCCGGTGTAACCGCCGCCCTTTTGACCGGCCACGGTCTAAAAGTTTACTCCGAAAAGACATACCCGGCTTTAAAAAGGGGAGAATAAGGATATACAAATGAGCTATCCCCTTTGCCTCAAGATGCTGAATAGTAACAGGGGGTGTTTCTTCCTTGGGTCGCGAGAGGCGGCGTGAACTTATTCGCCAGATCCAGGAACTACGTCAATCAGCTCTCCTGTGCTATATTACCGGGGACCGGGAAAATTTAGGTACCAGAATCGCCCCTGATGTAATCCGCGTCTTTTACCGCCATCTGGAGGCTCTGGGCTACCAGCCGCGGCTTGACTTGTTCCTCTACACGCGGGGCGGCGACGTCCTTACCCCCTGGCGGCTGGTCCACCTCCTGCGAGAATATACCGGTCACCTGGCCGTGCTGGTCCCCTTCCGCGCTTATAGCGCCGGCACCCTCATTTGCCTAGGGGCCGAGGAAATCGTAATGGGAAAATTAGGGGAGCTCGGACCTATTGACCCCAGCGTGGCTAATGCCTTTAATCCCCAGGACCCCAATAACCCTGTAGCCCGTATCCCGGTAAGCGTCGAAGACGTAACGTCTTACATCACCCTATCCCGGGAAATTGCCGAACTCAAAAGCGAAAACAGTTTCAACGAGGTCTTCATACGCCTGGCAGAAGAAGTACACCCTCTAGCACTGGGCAACGTATACCGTAATTATGCCTTAATTCGCTCCCTGGCCCGGCGTTTGCTTAAACTCCACCGGCAGGCGCTGGATGAAGGGCGCCTGGAAGAGATTATAAACTATCTCACCGAAAAGCTCTACGCCCATAACTACATGATCCCGAGGCGCGAAGCTCTGGAAGATATCGGGTTATCAGTGACCATGCCTTCGCCCGAACTGGAAAAAGTTATATGGTCTCTTTATGAAGATTATGAAAGCGACCTGCAACTTCTGGAACCTTTCAACCCTACTACCCTCCTCCAGGAAAACGAAAACCAACTCGAGTTCGAAGCTGTAGGAGGCCTGGTAGAAAGTCTCCCCTGCCTGGATGCTTTTGTTTTTAACGGGATAATTAAGCGCCAGCCCTCGCCTCAAGATGAACCCCAAATTAGCGTCAACATAATACGCCAGGGCTGGCGGCGACTAAATTAGGGGGTGGACGCGGTGAAAATTTTCTTTAACCCGGCTCAGGTATACAGCTCTCGGCCTAGCTTTCAACTTGTCAAAAGCCAGGGCCGTTACCGTATTCTGGCCAGGGACTCGGCTTACGCCGCTATCTTGCCACCGGCGGGGGAATTTCTCCTGGTCAGGGATGACAGCCAGGATTCCAGCGGGTATTTAGGATAAAAGAAAAACCCGGCATAGAAGGCCGGGTTGAAAAAGGCGCGCGGTTTTAGCTCGGCCTTGGGGGTGACACCTGGCCGGGGGCGGCCCGGATTAAGACTGAACGGCAACGTTCAAACGGCGACCGCTTTCTTTTCGGGGAAAGCGCACCTCCAGCAGGCCGTTTCGGAAACTGGCGGCAGCCCGGTCGCCGTCGGCCTCAGGCGGCAAAGAGAGGGACCGGCTGAAGCTCCCGCGGGGGCGTTCCTGGTAAAGGTAGTGGTAGCCCTGGGACGTAAAATCAGGCAAGGGCCCGTGAACATAAAGCACCTGGTGGCGAACTTCAACACCCACTTCCCCTGGCGGCACACCGGGAACTTCGATAACATAGAGTATTTCTTCTGAATTGGCCAGGACATCGGTACGCGGTATAAAATTTCCCTCCGGTTTGCTTAAAGGAATAACCGGAGAAAAATTTCCGGGTACAGGCCAGTTGGGTTGCAACTGATACACTTTGGTTCCACCTGCCTTGAAGAGCTCGGGTAAAGGTAGGCTAATGGTTTATTAGCCTACGACATTTACCCGTACCCGACGGCGCGCTGCCACATCGGATTTAGGCAGCCTGGCCTCCAAAATCCCGTTAGCATAACTGGCTTCCACCTGCTCGCACCGGACCGGGGTCGGCAAAGCAATTGTCCGGTGTATGCTGGTAGCCATGCCACCGGGCGACAATGCCAGGGCGGAAATAGTTACCGAATCATCGGTGGCCGTTAGGTGAAGATTATTGGGGTTGACATTGGGCAATTCAGCAGTAATTACGATGTCGCTGTTAGTTTCCGCCAGTTCGATCCGCGGTTGCACCAGACCGGCGCCGGCCTGAATGGCGCTGGTGACGGCAGGGGCCATGCCGAATTGTCCCGCAGCCAGCGGCACCTGCCCGCCGGTGCCCTGCCAGGCAATGTTGGGGTTAAAGCCGAAGCTCATAGCACCAGCCGCTGCCGGGATAAAGCTATAGCTTACGGCACCGGGGGATATATTTATCCCCGGCATCATCCCGATACCAGGGGAAGCATAAGGTGAAAAACCGGATTGCATGGGGTTAAGGCCCCAGGCAGACTGCCAGGGACTATAGGTACTAACGTACATTTCCATTCCTCCTATCCATGTTTATTTTTAAACTTAAAGTTTTTCTTGCCTACCTTTACCCGTGGATAGTATTTCTTCCTTTCCTAGGCTTTATGCATTTAGGGTATCCGACAAAGTGTTGACCAATTCAGACCAAGATGTTAGATTATATAGGGGTCTAAGATTTTAGAATCTATTCTTCTATAAAAAGGAGTTTGTTAACTATGACCCAAAAAACAATTGACGGCAACACTGCAGCCGCGCACGTAGCCTATGCCCTTAGTGAAGTGGCCGCCATCTACCCCATAACACCTTCCTCTCCTATGGCCGAAATATGCGATGAATGGGCGGCCCACGGGCGCAAAAACATCTTCGGGCAAACCCTTAAAGTGGTGGAAATGCAGTCCGAGGCCGGCGCAGCCGGCGCCGTTCACGGTTCGCTGGCCGGAGGCGCGCTGACTACTACTTTCACGGCTTCCCAGGGCTTGCTCCTTATGATACCCAATATGTATAAAATCGCCGGCGAACTCCTGCCATGCGTCTTCCACGTGTCTGCCCGCGCCGTGGCCACCCATGCCCTCTCCATCTTCGGCGATCATTCCGATGTAATGGCCACGCGCCAGACGGGCTTTGCCCTTTTATCCTCCGCTTCCGTGCAGGAAGTAATGGACCTGGCTTTAGTGGCCCATCTGGCTACCCTAAAAGCCAGGGTGCCTTTTGTCCACTTTTTCGACGGTTTCCGCACTTCCCACGAAGTACAAAAAATCAATGTTATTGAATACGAAGATATGGCCAAACTGGTCGACTGGGATGCCATCCGGGAGTTTCGCCGGAGGGCGCTAAACCCCGAACACCCGCACCAGGCCGGTACGGCCCAGAATCCCGACATCTTTTTCCAGGGCCGCGAAGCCGCCAACCCTTACTACCTGGCTACGCCCGCCATTGTGGAGGAAGTTATGTGCCAGGTGGGCGAATTGACTGGCCGGCATTATCACCTCTTCGATTACGTAGGAGCCCCTGATGCTGAAAGGGTTATAGTCTGCATGGGCTCCGCCTGCGAGACCATCGAGGAAACCGTGGATTACCTGACGGCCCGGGGCGAAAAAGTCGGCCTGGTGAAGGTGCGCCTCTACCGCCCCTTCTCGGCAGAACATTTCTTGAAGGTGCTGCCGCCGACGGTCAAACGCATAGCCGTGCTCGACCGCACCAAAGAGCCCGGGGCTCTGGGCGAGCCTCTGTACCAAGACATCTGCACCGTCTTTGCCGAAAAACAGCAGACACCGCTCATCGTCGGCGGCCGTTACGGCCTGGGTTCAAAGGAATTTACGCCTTCAATGGCCAAAGCCGTGTTTGACAACCTGGCCTCCCCCAGGCCGAAGAACCATTTCACCGTGGGTATCACCGACGACGTTACCCATACTTCGCTGGAAATTAAAGAGTTCATCGACACATCGCCCGAAGGAGTATTCCGTTGCAAGTTTTTTGGCCTGGGCTCCGACGGCACAGTGGGCGCAAACAAGAACTCCATTAAGATTATCGGCGATCATACCGACATGTATGCCCAGGGGTATTTCGTCTACGATTCTAAGAAATCCGGGGGTATTACCATCTCCCACCTGCGGTTCGGCAAGACGCCCATTAAGTCTACCTACCTTATCGACCAGGCGGACTTGATTGCCTGCCACAACCCTTCCTTTGTGGGCCGCTACGATCTGCTGGAAGGCATTAAGCCCGGGGGCATCTTCCTGCTGAATTCCGGCTGGAGTCTGGAAGAAATGGAAACAAAATTACCGGCAGGAATGAAGCGGATCATCGCCACCAAGAAGCTTAAATTCTATAATATCGATGCCCTCAAGATCGCCCGCGAAGTCGGACTGGGCGGCCGCATCAACGTAATTATGCAGGCAGCCTTCTTTAAGATCGCCAACGTCATCCCGGTAGAAGATGCTCTCCGCTACATCAAAGAATCTATAATAGAAACTTACGGCAAAAAAGGAGATAAGATCGTCAATATGAACCTGGCGGCCGTAGACCGGGCCGCCGAAGCGCTGGAAGAAATTTGTTATCCGGCCAGTTGGGCCGAAGCCGTGGAAGAAGCGGCCGTTACCCGCGAAGAGCCGGAGTTCGTACAAAAAATCGTCCGCCCCATCATGGCCCTTAAGGGCGACGGGCTACCGGTAAGCGCCTTTACTCCCGGCGGTTTCTTTCCCACCGGCACTACCAAATACGAAAAGCGGGGGATTGCCGTTACCATACCCCGGTGGCAGGCCGAAAACTGCATCCAGTGCAACCAGTGCTCCTTCGTCTGTCCCCACGCGGCCATCCGTCCTTATGTCGCCCGGCCGGAAGATCTGGCAAAGGCGCCGGCCACCTTTGTGACCAAGAAGGCCATCGGCAAGGAGGCCGAGGGGTTGCAGTTCCGCATCCAGGTATCCCCGTTAGACTGCACCGGTTGCGGCAACTGCGCCGATGTCTGCCCGGCCAAGGTAAAGGCCCTAGAAATGGTACCCTTGGAGGAGGCGGCTGCTACCGAGGTGATCAATTATGAATTTGCCCAGCAACTGCCGGAGGTTAAAGTTAACTTTAACCCGGCCACCGTCAAGGGCAGCCAGTTCCGGCCGCCCCTCTTGGAGTTCTCGGGCGCCTGCGCCGGCTGCGGCGAAACGCCTTATGTCAAACTCCTTACCCAGCTTTTCGGCGACCGGATGATCATCGCCAACGCCACCGGCTGCTCCTCCATCTGGGGCGGCAGCGCGCCGACTTGTCCCTATACAGTAAACGCCCAGGGCTTTGGCCCTGCCTGGGCCAACTCCCTGTTTGAAGACAACGCCGAATTCGGGTACGGCATCAGCGTGGCGGTGGAAAGGCGCCGTGAGCAACTAGCCAAAGCCGTACAGCAGGCGTGCACATCTGCCGTCAGCGAGGAGTTTAAAGCCGCCTGCCGGGGATGGCTTGACGGTAAGGAGGATGCCGAGCTTTCCCGTGAATTCGGCGACCGCATCAAGAGCCTCCTTTCCTCGGAGATTATAAATGCCAGCGGGGAAGTGCAGAAGCTATTGCTGGAAATAGACAATTTGAAGGACTACCTAACCAAGAAGTCCATCTGGATAATCGGCGGCGACGGTTGGGCCTATGATATCGGTTACGGAGGCCTGGATCATGTCCTAGCCAGCCGGGCCAACGTCAACATCCTGGTGCTGGATACGGAAGTTTACTCCAACACCGGAGGGCAATCTTCCAAGGCAACGCCCACAGGCGCCGTAGCCCGCTTTGCCGCTGCGGGTAAAACTACTCGCAAAAAAGATCTGGGCTTGATGGCCATGTCCTACGGCTATGTTTATGTGGCTTCCGTAGCCATGGGCGCCAATCAAACCCACCTGGTTAAAACACTCATCGAAGCCGAAAAATACAACGGGCCATCGCTCATTATCGCCTACGCGCCGTGCATAAACCACGGTATAAACATGAGCCAAAGCCAGCGTGAAGCTAAGAAAGCCGTAGAAGCGGGCTACTGGCCCCTCTACCGTTACAACCCGGAACTCCTGGAGGCGGGCAAGAATCCTTTCATACTGGACTCTAAGCCCCCGACGGCCAGCTTCCGCGAATTCCTGCTGGGCGAAATTCGTTATGCGACCCTCCAAAAACAGTTCCCGGAGAGGGCCGAAGAACTTTACGCCCAGGCAGAAAAGGACGCCAAGGCCAGACTGGAGCAATACCAGCGGCTGGCACAGGGGTAAAGCAGGGATAAAAGAAAATCCGACAAAAAGGAAAATCCGAAAATATTTACTTCTGGGCCGAAAAAGTGTTAAAATGAGAAAAAACTCCTGGAAAACTTAATAAGTATTTCCTCGATCGCTGAATCCTTTGCTTAAACTAAAGGAGCGGGGGAACCATTTCCTGGGGTGAATCTCTGCTAACGGTTATACCGAGCGGAGTAGGGCTACTCTTTCGGTCCGAACCCGTCAGCTAACTTCGCAAGCGTGGAAAGAGGGAAGTAAAACATTATAAATAATGTTTTGTTGAACTCTTTTTACCTATAACCCTGGGAACAATTCCCAGGGTTAAATTTTTTCCTAGAGAAAACAATTTTTAAAGAATGGAGGAGAAATAATGCGTTCTTATCGAGAAATCCCACTCTGGAAGGACGTACCCGAAAGCCAGTGGAAGGACTGGCGCTGGCAAATACGAAACCGCATAACTACGTTAGATAAGCTCAAACAAGTAATTAACCTAACGCCGGAAGAAGAAGAGGGTATTAGGTACTGCCTAAAAACTCTACAAATGGCCATCACGCCCTATTATGCTACCTTAATGGACCCTAATGACCCCGAAGATCCCATCAGAAAACAGGCGGTTCCCGTCTCCCTCGAACTTCAGGTCGGTCAGTACGACATGGAAGATCCTCTTTACGAAGAACTAGATTCCCCGGTGTCCGGTATTACCCACCGTTACCCCGACCGTGTTCTCTTTTTAATTACCGATCAGTGCTCTATGTATTGCCGCCACTGCACACGGCGCCGTTTTGCCGGTACCACCGATAAAGCTCTGCCTATAAAACAAATTGAAAAGGGTCTGGATTATATCCGCCGAACGCCCTCAATCCGCGATGTTCTACTTTCAGGCGGCGACAGCCTGTGTATTTCCGACGACCGTTTAGAATACCTTCTCCGCAGGTTGCGAGAAATAAAGCATGTTGAAATCATCAGGCTCGGCACCCGTACCCCCGTAGTCTTACCTCAACGCATAACCCCTGCCCTATGCAATATGATCCATAAATACCACCCGGTGTGGTTAAATACTCACTTTAACCATCCTAAAGAAGTTACGCCAGCGGCTCAAGAGGCCTGTGCGCGCCTAGCCGATGCGGGCATACCCTTAGGCAACCAGACGGTGCTCCTGCGAGGGGTTAACGATAACCCGAATACTATCAAAGAACTGAACCACAAATTGCTTATGGCCCGCGTACGACCTTACTATCTTTACCAGTGCGATCTTTCTCCCGGCATCGAGCATTTCCGTACTTCTGTCGCCACCGGCATTGAGATTATGGAACGCCTTCGCGGCCACACTTCAGGGCTGGCCGTTCCCACCTATGTCATCGATGCCCCCGGAGGTGGCGGGAAAATTCCGGTTATGCCCCAGTATCTGATTTCCCAGTCCGATGAAAAGGTTATTTTGCGCAACTATGAAGGTGTAATCTGCACTTATATACAGCCTCGGCGCCTCAACGGTCAAAATATACAGCCCAATGGAGCTAACACCGACACCAATGACGACAGTAAAAGCTTTCAAAACAAAAATTACGACCTTATCGGTCTGGAAAAGCTCTTTGAGAATGAAAGAGTCAGTCTAATCCCAAAGGGTAATGTCCGTGAGCGACGCCGGCAGAAATTTACGCATAAAGAGGTGCTTTAGATGCTCGAGCATGTAAATATTAGCTATGATAATACCCGGGCAGAAGCAATCCTCGATTATCCCAATAAACGCTTAAAAGTAAAGACCTACCAGGGGCATGAACCATATTTACTAGCCGATAAAATTTACGACCTAGCTACGGGGAGAGGTCTGACCAAAATTCTCTGGCTCCTCCGTCCCCAAGATGCGCCACCTTTATTAGAAAAGGGCTACGTCATTGAAGGCCGGTTTTCTAACTATTTCCGCGGCAGACCTGCCTTATGGCTCTCCTTTTTTCTCGACCCAAAGCGCCGCTATAGCCCGGAATTGGCTTGGGAAGAAGAGATTCTCTGGCAACTTGAAAAGAAAAAGGGAAATAAAAAACGAGGAGAACTGCCGGGAGACTTTTACTTAAAGCTAGCCACCCCAGAAGATGTCCCTAAATTGGCCCGACTTTACGCCGAGACTTTTGAAACGTACCCTACGCCTTTAGCACAGCCGGAATATATTTATCGAACAATGAGCAGGGACACCCTTTATCTAGCAATTTATGAAGGCGAAAATCTGGCGAGCGCCGCTTCCGGTGTTATAGATTGGGAGAATATGGCCGCCGAGATATCAGACTGCGCTACCAGGCCGGAATACCGCGGGCTCGGGCTGATGCAGGTTTTAACTGGAGCCATTGAAGAAGAGTTGGTAAAAAGAAAGGTAATAGCCATTTATAGCGTTGCAAGAGCTACATCTCTTAGTATGAATACCGTCTTTTCCAAGGCAGGCTACTCATTCCGGGGCCGCCTTCTTAATAACTGTCATATCTGCGGCCGCTTTGAAGATATGAATCTCTGGACGAAAGGGTAAGGGTTGATAGACAAACAAAGGGAGTCCCCAGAACCGTTTTCTTTTTGTTGCCTTTCAAAGAGCCAGGTACTTGACAACCAAAACTCCAGACATTATATTATAAATTAATTAGATAAGCTTCTAAATACCTAAAGGGGTTCGCGGTGGGGTTAAGCTTACTTTTTAAAGCCTTAAGCGATGATATCCGGCGGGAAATCCTGCGCCAGCTGGCCCACGGCGATATGACCGCCGGGGAAATTGCCGGAGCTTTTAACCTATCCTGGCCCACAATATCCCACCACCTTAACGTCCTCAAGAAAGCGGGGTTGGTGTTGGATGAGAAAAAGGGCCAGTATGTAATTTATTCCTTAAATACGACTGTTTTCCAGGAAATCGCCGGATGGCTATTTGAGATGCTGGGTTTCTTAACGGAACGCCATCCGGCTAAAAAAAGGGGGAATAAGGTTATTGGAGAATAAATACCGTGTCAACAAGGAAATGGTGGCCGGCGACTGGCCCGCCCTGGTGATCCTGGCGGCCATGTTTGCTGCCGGCATAGCACTCTACCCCCACCTGCCGGAGCTGGTGCCCGCCCACTGGAACCTCCGGGGCGAAGTGGACAACTACTTTAATCGTTTCTGGGGCGCCTTTGCCTTGCCCCTCCTGGCCGCCGGCATCTACCTAGCCATGCTCTTTGCCCCTTATATTGACCCCAAAAGGGAAAATTACCCCCGCTTCGCTTTTGCCTACCGGGTAGTGCGCCTAGGACTGGTCCTCTTCCTGGCGGTACTGTATGCGACCGTCCTGGCCGTCGCCATGGGTGGCCCTGCCGACCTGGTAAACCGGGTCACCCCCCTGGCCATGGGAGCGCTGTTCATCCTTATAGGCAATTACCTCCCCCAGGCCCGCTTTAACTACTTTTTCGGCGTGCGCACTCCGTGGACCCTGGCCAATGAAGAAGTCTGGCGGCGTACCCATCGCTTTTCCGGTTACGCATTTATCCTGGCGGGGCTAATGTTTATAACCGCAGCCTTCCTGCCGCCTCCCGTAAATTTCGTGGTCGGGATAGCCGGGCCTCTAGCTGCCACAGTAGCCAGCATAGCCTACTCCTATGTGGCCTTTCGCCGGGTTGTTAGATAAGTTTAAACCTGTTAATGTCCTTACCCTGGTAGCAGGAGCTTCCTGGTCTACGTTACTTCTTTATTAAAAAGGCTGTTGACCTGCGCGATCAACAGCCTTTTTTTCTGACGTATCCCCACTTTTCAGCCTGCTTTGGCTTACGCTCGCAAAGGATTCTCCTCGCGGGCCAAACTAGCGCTCGGCCTCAAGCTCCGGCGGACTTC
>JASUSV010000033.1 GCA_030445865.1 Clostridia bacterium | reverse complement strand
GACAAAATATAAAGCGCGGTCGTGGTCGGCATAATACCCATCCAGGCCGGCGCGCTTAATTTCTTCTATCGAGGCATCTTTAATTAAGTTATAGACCAGGGCGGCGACGATTTCCATATGGGCCAGCTCCTCGGTACCGATATCCGTCAGTACCGCCTTGGCCTGGGGGATGGGCATGGTATAGCGCTGGGTAAGATACCGCAACGAAGCACCCAACTCGCCATCGGGGCCGCCATACTGGGTAATAATCACCTTGGCCAGGCGGGGATTGGGGCCGTTGACGCGCACCGGGTACTCCAGTCTTTTTTCGTAAACCCACATAGGCTTTTAAACCTCCTCAAAAAGTAATCTCCCAGGGCCACGGCTCTTGAATCCATTCCCAGGGATAATCGCTGGGGTGGTGACCATAAGCCATAAGGGGACCGTACCGCTCCTGGTATTCCTTATGCAGGGCCATTAACCTCTCCACCGCCCGGTTGTAGTCGCGCAGCGCTTCACGATTATCGGGATGGGTATCCAAAAAAAGGGTTAAATCTACGGCTACGAATCCCCATTGCATAATTTGCTCCAACAACTCTCGCTGCCGCGGATCAATCTGTTGGGCCATCCCTATCTACCCCCTTCTTGGCGGTAATAACTGTTCTCCACATACGGCCGGTATAGCTCCGGGAAAATTGTCCCTTTGCGAAGGCCCTCTTCCGGGTTAAAAGTCTTCCCGTACTCCTGCCAGGGCACATAGGCTTCGGCCAATCGCATCCGGGAAGGAAGGCGAAGGCGGCCGAACGCCAGTGCTTCATTTACGTCTTGAGGCATCGATTCTTTATCGCGCCAGGCCGGCATATTATCACCTCTTGAGTAAATTTTACTTACACTGATAATCTATGCTAAATATGGCGAATGTGCTCCAGTACTGTAAATAAAAGGTCTAACTCAATTGGGATGGCAAAATATCGCTCCTTAAGGTAAAATAGACCCATAGGAGTGAGGATAAATGTTCGCCCCACCGATAGCGCCAATTAATTGGGAAAACGGGCGCGTAGCCTTAATTGATCAAACGCTTTTGCCGCTGGAAGTAAAAAAGATATATCCTGAAACCGTGGAAGAAATGTGGTCTGCCATCCGGCGCCTGCAGGTGCGCGGGGCGCCAGCCATCGGCATCGCCGCCGCCTTCGGCCTTTATCTGGCCGTCCGCGGCGCCGAATCCAAAGAAGACTTTTACCTGCAACTGGAAAGGGCCGCCGCCTATCTGGCAACGGCCCGTCCCACGGCAGTAAACCTTTTCTGGGCTTTGGAAAGAGTTAAGGCAGCAGCAAAGGCTGTTCCTGACCTCTCCCTCGCGCAATTAAAAGAACGGGTATTATCGGAAGCTCTGGCCTTGCAACAAGAAGATGAAGCCATGTGCCTGGCCATCGGCCGCCACGGCGCCCCGCTGCTGGCAGGCTTAACGGCCGTTCTCACCCACTGCAACGCCGGCACCCTGGCGACGGCGCGTTACGGCACCGCCCTGGCTCCCGTTTACTACCTGGCCGGACAGGGCAAACTCTTGCACGTCTTTGCCGACGAAACCCGGCCCCTGCTGCAGGGAGCCCGCCTGACGGCGTGGGAGTTAAAACAGGTCGGTATCCCCGTTACCTTGATTACCGACAGCATGGCCGCCGTAGTCATGCAGAAAAAAATGGTCCAGGCCGTAATCGTCGGTGCCGACCGTATAGCCGCCAACGGCGATGTCGCCAATAAGATCGGTACCTACGGCCTGGCCATTCTGGCCCACGAGCACGGCCTCCCCTTCTATGTGGCCGCACCCTCTTCTACTTTTGATGCCAGCCTGGCTTCGGGGGAAGAAATCCCCATCGAAGAACGAGGGCCGGAGGAAATAACCCATTTCGGCAACAGGCGAACGGCTCCGGAAGGCATCGCCGTTTATAACCCGGCCTTCGACGTAACACCGGCAAGGTACATCACGGCCATTATTACCGAAAAGGGGGTTTTAAAACCCCCTTACAAGGAAAGCATCTCTAATTATTTAAAGTAGGTTACGCGGGTAGGTGGCAAAGAGCTCCCTGGCTTCTTCTAAAGTCGTATCCGGGGCTGGCAAGATAAGGTCAGATTCCACCAGATCCGTATCCGGTATTTTGCTCCCCCTCTCCCGCACCAAGGCCAGGACTTCACCAAAGCGCTCGGAAAAGGTTTTGGGGTTACCCTCGGCGAGGGCATCCAGCAAATTGTCATCCAAACGATCCAGTTCTGTCAAAGCTTCGCCTTCTAGTTTATATTGACCTTCCGTCAAAATCCGGATGATCACTTGGCGCCTGCCTCCTTTTTCAGCCGCTCCAGTTCGGCCTCAACCTGGCCGGCGGCTGCTGCTTTTTTAAGTTCGGCTTCCAACGGGTCTTTCGGCCCCAGGGCATCCTCCAGGACGCCGCTATTTATTAGCTCGTCGATGGCAGCTGCCCGCGAGCGCATCTTTTCCGTTTTTTCTTCGGCCCGCTGGATGGCCAGGCCTACGTCGGCGAGCTCTTCCGAAAGACCGCTGACGGCCTCGCCTATCTTGACCTGGGCTTCGGCTGCCGAATACTGGGCTTTGATAATCTCCTTCTTAGTGCGGAAAGCTTCTACCTTGGCCTGCAGGCGGGCTTCAGCTTCCGTAAGCTTGGCCTGCTCCTGTTCAAGCCCTTGAATCTGCTCTTCCAATCCTTCGAGTTGCTGCTGGAGCGAGACCTTACGCTCCAGAGCCGCCCTGGCCAGGTCTTCCCTGCCGAGCTCCAGGGCCTGTTTGGCTTGCCCTTCCAGTTTAATTAAGTTGTCTTTCAGACGAATCGCCTGGAGCTCCAATCGTTTCTTTGAAGCCACCACTTCGGCCAGATTGCGTTTCACTTTTTGCAAAAGCTCCAGCTGTTTCTGGTAGGAATACTCCAGAGTTTCTTGAGGGTTTTCGGCCCTGTCCAGCAACGCATTCATTTTAGCTTTAAAAATAGTAGACATGCGGGATAGTACGCCCATTTTTTTCAGCCTCCTCGTTTCTAAATTAAAGCTGGGTGCCTTCACACCGGGCAATCCCATAGGGGGTACCATCGGCTGAGATCGTTTTCCCAAGGCAACTCCTTTTCCAGTAAGGAATAGAGCCGCATTTCCTCGGCGTTGTCCCTCTCCCGGTCTTTGCCGAGAGGAATGAAAGGATAAAATTTGCCCCGCTTGTAGCTGAAAATAAGATATAGGGGCGGCGATTCTTCGCCTTCCCGCTGCATGCGGAAAACTGCCGCCAGCAGTTGGGTGCCGTAACCCTTTTCGGTCAAGGTCTGGCCGGCCACGTGGACCAGGGAAACCAGGTCTTCCCAATCCTTATCCTGCACGAGTAACCACGTATAGCCGTACTCGTCTTTTTTCTCCTCCAGCCTGCTGCCCATTTCCTCCCCGGCTAGTTTTAAAAGCCCCTCCACTTCCCTGGCGGCTTCTGAAAAATCATGGCCGGTAGCCGGCTTGAGGACCAAACCTGCCCTGCCGGCCGGTACCCACCCCAGCTTGCTCTGTAAGGCCACCCAGGCCGTGCTTAAGGCGAAAAGAGGTTCTATCTTGGGCTGCGGCGGGCGGGCGCGGCCAAAGAGAGCGTCTAAGAAACCCATTGCCCTAGCCCCCCAGCTCGCGCTCTAGTTGCCGCAGGTAAGCCAGGCGCCGTTCTAGGGAAGGATGGGTAGAAAAAAGCTCCATAAAGCTTTCGCCCCGCAAGGCCGGGATGATGAAGAAGGCGTTTAGGGTTTCCGCCTGGCGCATATCGCGCGTGGGTATGCGCTGGAGGCTATTGCTGATCTTGACCAGGGCCGAAGCCAGATCGGCAGGGGCTCCGGTCAGAAAGGCGGCTCCTCTGTCGGCGGCGAACTCGCGATAGCGGGAGAGGGCGCGGATTAAAAAGTAGCTGATAAGCCAGACCATTAACGAAACCAGATAGATGAGGGCGGCCCCACCCCGGCCGTTGCGGTCGCGCCCGCCGCCGTAAAACCCGAGAAAATAGAAATGCTGGACGATAAAAGAAGCTACCGTAGCGAAGAAACTGGCCAGGGTCATGACGGTCATATCGCGGTTGCGAATGTGGCTTAATTCATGAGCCAGAACGGCTTCGAGCTCCCGGTTTTCCAACCTCTCCAGCAAACCCGTGGTCACCGCCACCACGGCATGAGACGGGCTGCGGCCGGTAGCAAAGGCGTTGGGAAGCGGCGTCCTGACGATAGCCACCCTGGGCTTGGGCACGTCGGCCAGCGCCGCCAGCCTTTCGATCAAGGCATGCAACTCCGGCGCCTGCCGGGGGCTAACTTCCTGTGCCCCCATGGTAGCCAGCACCAGGCGGTCGGAAAAGTAATACTGAACGAGCAGCATGCCTCCCGCCAGGATGACTATGCTGCCGTAGCTCAGACCTGCCTGCCAGAGAACCAGGATGAAAAATAAATACAGGGCGGCCAGAAGGAACATAGTAAAAAACATGCGGGCCGAAAGACCCCTGTCTACCGGTAAGCGCCGCATAATTCTTCCCACCTCTCGCTTTTAATATTATGTACTTTTTAAAGCGTTATCACTACTTCAGAATCGTCGCCCAGGAAAAGCCTTAAGGCCTGGCGAGGGTCATTCAGGCGGTTAACGCGGGTGTTCTTGCCGATAAGGCTGTCTTCGATGCGGTAGACGTTGGCCAGGAAGCAATTCTCCAGGATTACCGAGTGCTCCACGCTTACGTTTTTTAGGCGGCTACAGGGGCCGATGGCCGTGAAAGGCCCGATGAAGCAATCCTCGATACAAGCATCCTCGCCGATAACTACCGGGCCCCTGACAGTAGAATTTTTAACCTTGGCTCCTGCGCCGATCATCACCCGCCCTACAATTTTGGTAGCCGGGCAAACCTCTCCCTTAATTTCCGGCCTGGTGTACTCATCCAGCACGGCCCGGTTGGCCTCCAGGATATCGTCTTTCTTACCGGTATCCAGCCACCAGCCATCTACAAGCCTGGCCTCCACCCTCAAGCCCATTCCGAGAAGTTGCTGGATGGCATCGGTGATTTCCAGTTCCTGACGCCAGGAAGGTTTAATACGCTCAATAGCCTGGTGGATGGCCGGCCGGAAAAAATATATGCCTACCAGAGCCAGGTCGCTGGGCGGCTCTTCGGGCTTTTCTACCAGGCGCACGACGCGCCCTTCTGAATCTAAGACGGCCACACCGAACTGGCGCGGGTCGGGCACTTTTTTAAGCATGATCAAAGCCTCCGGGCCGCCCGGCCGGCTAAAGGCCTCAAGCGCCGGCCTGACGCCGCCCTGAATGAGGTTGTCGCCTAAAAACATGAGAAAGGGGTCGCCGGCCAAAAAAGGGCGGGCCACTTTAACGGCGTGGGCCAGGCCGAGGGGCTCCGGCTGTAAAATATAGGCGATCCGGATCCCCCAGCGGGAACCGTCGCCGACCGCCTCGCGCACCGCCTGCCCCGTCTCCGGGGAAATAATAACGCCGACCTCATCGATGCCGGCAGCTTTAATTTGTTCCAGGACAAAAAAGATGATGGGCTTATTAGCCACCGGGATAAGCTGTTTAGCCGTAGTATAAGTTAAGGGCCGAAGGCGAGTACCTTTTCCTCCCGCCAGGACAAGCGCTTTCATAAACTCCCTCCCGCCTTCCTGCCGCATAGGTTCGCCATCGCCTAGCTTATTTCCTGCCGGACCGGCGGCATCCCTCCCCAAAAATTTAAGGGGGTTAAGTCGAGCGGGATCTGCGGTTGGACAACAAGTAAAACAACAGCCCTGCCAGGCTGAAACCGGCCGCCGCCAGGTACATCATCCTGTAACCGGCAAATTGCGATATCACGCCCAGGACGCTGGCCCCAACACCAATGCCCAGATCGAAGGCCGAGAAGAAAGTACTGTTGGCGGCTCCCCTCCGGTTGGGGGCCACTCCGTCCACCGTCATGGCCTGTAAGGTAGGATGGGCTGATCCGAAAGCCAGGCCGTAAAGAAAGGCGACCGCTAAAAGCATAGCCATATTTTTACTGGCGCTCATGAGTACCATAGTAACGGTTATTAAGATAAGACCGGGGATTAAAACAATATCCGGCCCGCGCCTGTCGGCAACTATCCCGGCCACCGGCCTAATGACCATCAAGGTAACCGCGTAGACGCTGAAGAACAGGCCGGCATGGGCAATCCCTAAAGAATCGGCATAGCCAGGCAGGAAAGTGACTACCCCGCCGTAGGTCAAAGTCATAAAGAAGGCCACTAGCGACGGGCGGAAGGCCCTGGGCTCAAAAAGAGCCGGCCT
Organism: Clostridia bacterium; assembly: GCA_030445865.1. GTDB lineage: Bacteria > Bacillota > DSM-521 > Neomoorellales > Neomoorellaceae > JASUSV01. The sequence goes on along the minus strand of JASUSV010000033.1, from coordinate 12,759 downwards.
CAGCTCTTCCTGGTGTTTCACCAAAGAGGGGATGTGGATGCGGCTCGCGGTGAAGGTCGCCAATAACGCCAGGGCAGCAGAAGCAAAAAAGACGACCCGGAAATTGAAGGTATCGGCCAGGTAAAGCCCCAAAGTCGGCGCTACGGCCATTGCCAGGTTGGCTGAAAGGCCGTAGTAACCCATGCCTTCCGCCCGGCGCTGGGGCGGCAGGATGTCGGCGACGATGGTGCCGGCCGAAGTGGTGCTGGCTCCCCAGCCGAAACCGTGTAGGAGGCGGAAAATAAGCAGGGCCAGTATGGAAGGCGCCAGGCTGTAAAGCAGAACCGAGATTACAAAAACAGCTAGCCCTATAAGATAAATGCCCCTTCTGCCCCGCCGGTCGAGTTCCAGCCCCACCCAGGGCCTTACCAGCACGGCCGAGATGGTGAAAATACCGGTTGTCAGGCCTACCACGGATTCCGCCCCGCCTAAAAAGCCTACATATTTGGGCAGAGTGGGCATGAGCATTTGAAAACCCGCAAAGAGTATTAGGTTAGATAGCGCAAGAAAGATGAAATCCCGCGTCCAGAGGGGTGCTTTTTCTTCTGTAGCCCCAGCCGCTTCCTTTACCAACCCCACCATCCGTCTCCCGTTCTGATTCCAAAATATTAAAATAAAAATTTCGACGCCACAATTTATTTTCCTGCTGATACGCTATAGAGTAGAGCAGCCAAACCACCGTGGCGTTGGACGTGGGGATGGTTGCAATGCTTTTTGGTTTCCGGTTCTCCCTGGCCGAATCAAGTAGGCGGGTTTGGGTGTTAGGCCGAGGCGTTTAAAGCATTCCCAGGCGCCGCAGGCGGGCGCAGAGGTTGAAAAGCAGGCGCGCCCTCCATCCGGCCAGAGCAAGCAATTCCCCGGCTTCGGCGCTCAAATCTTGAGAGGCTACTTTGGAGTCGGAAAGGTACATGGCTAAAAGCCCCTCGACTACCGTTTCATGAAAACGAGATTCCGGCAAGGCGCGCGCCTGCCGCAAGGCTTCCTTTACGAAAAATTGCAGGCGCGAAAACCTCGCTTGAGCCTCCGGGTAATAAGCGACGAAGTTTAAATCGCCAGCCTCAAGGTCTTCCTGCTGGTCGATATAGTAATCGAGCAAGATATGCAGACCGCAGATCCAGGGGAAGTAGGCTGCCTGCAATTGTGCCACCTGCCGGGGCTCCACTTTTTTCCGTGTGGCCAGGGCCATGAGGGCGAAAATACCTAAAGTTGAACCGGTGGCCGCCGCCAGTTCCCACCAAAGAAGGGGTTTTTCCTGTTCGGCCAGCCAGGGTTCCAGCCAGGAACGCAGCCGTTCCTCCCGCACGGGCAGAGTTAAATGCTTGAGGGCCTGAAGGGTACAATAATATTCCGCCAGCGCCAGGATCCCCTGCTGCACCAACCCGTAACCCGGGAGCTGCGCCAGGGCCTTCCGGCAGGCGGATACCAGAGCCGTTAAATAGCCGCCGTCGTCTTTATAGGGATAATAGCGGTAATAATCCCCGGTTGGGGCTTCAGGCCGGAGGGCGTCGGTAAAAGCCAGATGCAACTGGCGCAGGCTAGGTTCATCGTGGATCCCGGCCCGGTCGGAAAGATTATCGAGATAATCGCTTATGGTCTGCAGGGCCACAATAGCCGTAAGGACCTGGGGCCGGAATTTTCTGGCTGCTAAAACAGAAAAAACGCTTCCCCCTTGGCAGTGGAAGCGCTTGTGTTTCAGGCTCGCCAGGGCCAAAAGTTTGAGTTCCTGGCCGGGGTTTCTTAACGCCATTTCTTCCCAACAAGTTAGCTCCGAGGTTACACGGGGAAAAGTGAAAAGCAGGTAATAGGTTAAAGTATTTAGCCGCGCTAAAGCTGCCATCAACCTTCCGATTACCCCGCTTAAATCTTTTAAAGCTTTCTGCGCTATTTCTCGCGCAACTACCACTGTCTGGCCTTTACTTTATCTGTATCTTTTCCTTTAATCCCCCGGCTTATGCCGCGGGCCATTTTGCATAGGCCTGCCCCCAATTGCTTAAACTAAGCCTAAACTTTAAGGGGGCAGGCTTTATTGTTAGATGTAGAAGCTTATCTCCAGGAAGCGATCTCCGCCGCCGGACCTGAAATGCGGGAGCTCCTCCAATACTGCCTTCCAGGTGGCAAGCGCCTCCGGCCCCTGCTGGTAATCCTTTCTTCCAACTTGGGGTACTGCCGGCCACAGCAGGTTTTGCCGGTGGCAGCCGCCATCGAGCTCATCCACCTCGCCTCCCTAACTCACGATGACATCTTAGACGGTGCTGCCACGCGCAGGAACCGCCCGGCCCTCCACCGCCTTTTTGGCCCTTTGCCGGCAGTCCTTGCGGGAGACTACCTTTTCGCCACCGCCTTTCATATCTTAGCCCGCACCAAAAAAGGCATCATGCAGGCAGTAACGCAGGCCATCCGCCTCATGTGCGAAGGCGAAATCGAGCAGCAGCAGATGCCTGCCGGCGACGAAGAAACCTATTTAAGGCGAGTACAAAAAAAGACCGCCGCTCTGATAGCGACCGCCTGCCAGTGCGGCGGCATACTGGCTAATCTAACTTTAAACCAGATCCGCAGCCTCGAGCAATACGGCCTTTACCTGGGTACCGCCTTCCAGATGGTAGACGATATTCTGGATTTAAGCGGCGACCCCAAGGTTACCGGTAAACCCTGCCTGCAAGATCTCCAAAAAGGAATTGTTACCCTGCCGGTACTATATTTTCTAAACACATCTCCTCAAAAATCTTTCTGGCACGAAATGCTCGCGCGCCGCAGCCTGGGCCTGGAGGAAGCCCGGGAACTGGCACGGCAGGTGCGCGCCTCCGGCAGCCTGGAAGCCAGTGTTCGTACCGCCCAACAATATGCAAACCAGGCCCTTCTAGCTCTGGAAGCGTTGCCGCCCTGCCCTCCCAGGGAGAAGCTGGCCGAGCTGGCGCAAAAAGTCCTCGCCCCGGCGGCGGAGATCCTCACCTATAAGCTGTCGCAACCCATCCCTTAAATTTCAGGCCTCGGCTCTTAGGAGTGCAAAATCCGCCGGCCTCGGCCAGGAATGCCAATATCCGGTCGCGCAGGAAGAAAAACCTCCTGTACGGCCGGGAATACGCTTAAGCTCAAAAGGGTACCCTCCGACAGGCCTTAAACAGGGCCTGAAAATTTTATTTTATTAAGGCGTTGCCTCTGAGCCTGCTCGAGAAGACGGAAAAGTTTATCTTCTAGGCGCATAAGGTAGTCAAGCCAAGTTTCTTCAGCTTCTATTACTTGAGCAAATCCGGATAGACAACAGTAATTTTCAGGCTGCCAGGTAGCGCATTTTAAAGCCTGGACTAAACCGGGGTCAAATTGGGTACCGGCATTTTCCTTAATTATATTTAGGGCCTGATCTGGCCTGCGACTTTGGCGGTATGGCCGAGGGCTGATCATGGCATCCAGAGCATCGGCCAGGGTAATAATCCTGGCAGCCAGGGGAATCTCTTCGCCTCGATAGCCGTAATAACCATTTCCGTCCCAGCGCTCGTGGTGCAGGCGGACGAGATCTAAAAGAAATGGATCCGTAACTTTCTCCGCCAGCATCCGAACTCCCCAAAGGGGGTGCTTATGTATCTCCTGCCATTCGCTTTCAGTAAGCGGGCCCGGTTTATTCAGGATATTAGGATCGATCCTGGTTTTGCCCAGGTCGTGAAGTAAGGCGCCTTTTACTATACTTATATTTAAGGCGCCCTCAAATTCCAGTTCATAATTTATACGCAAGGCAAGGTTGGCTACATTGAGGCTATGCCAGAAAAGATCTATATCATATTCCCGAATTACTTTAAGAAACTTTAGGAGGAGTTGGCTATCCAATATGAAAATGTGCCTCCTTAATAAGGGGAAAAGATCAAAAAAGCAGCCAAACAAATGGCTGCGCGAAGATAAAATTTTTTTATCTCCCGGCAGCCTGGCGATCATAGCCGAATATGGCCTTAGACCCATGGCTTTGCGTCCCACTCTTTCGAGTGGTTTGCCTTTAACGGGTTAAACGTATTTTATTTTGTATTTTGATTTTGTACTTTGATTCTTATTCGACATTATCCTTTCTTTTCCTGCATAATATTTGATAATTTTTATTTAGAATGGCTAAAAAAGATCCGGCAGGAAAAATTTTGATCCTGTCGAAGGTTAATATTTGGAGGCTCTTTGAGCACGAGCGCCACCACTCCGGCATGGGTACTGCTTCGGAAGCATCTCTAACTGGATAAGAGGGGGGACTCATAAATGTCGCAGGAAAAAAATAATCCCCTAGGTAAGGGATACGTACAGGTATATACGGGCAATGCCAAAGGCAAAACTACCGCCGCCCTGGGCCTAGCCTTCCGGGCTATGGGGAGGGGCTTAAAAACTTACATCGGCCAGTTCATGAAAGGCCAATACTACAGCGAGCTCAAGTCGGTAGAAATGGTCCAGCCTTATATTACTATTGAGCAATACGGCAAAGACACTTTTATTCACGTCCAGGGCCCTACGGAAGAAGATGTACGCATGGCCCGGGAAGGCCTGGCGAAAGCCAGACAGGCCATGCTTTCCGGCAAATACGACATCGTCGTCTTCGATGAGATCAATACCGCCCACTACTTCCGTTTAATTTCCACCGAAGAAATGCTGGACATAATCGCCGCCAAGCCGGATGGCGTGGAAATAATTTTCACCGGCAGGTATGCCCCGCCTGAAGTAATCGAAAAGGCCGACCTGGTTACGGAAATGGTGGAAGTAAAGCATTACTACCGCGCCGGCGTCCCGGCCCGCGAAGGCATCGAGCGTTAGGGCGCCGACCCCGCCCGGCTGCCACCGCACTAAGGCGCGCGCTCCTTCAAAAGATAGGGCCGGCACCCTGGAATTTATTATCCGGCCCGGATCTCCTGGCGCATGAAGTAGTAATATGCCAAGGCAAAAATAATCATGGTGGCCGCCACAAGACAAGTTATATGGGGCCAAACTAGGAGCAAGCTCTGACCTATGCTTAAAGGACCGGGGATGGCACCGAAGACCTGCTCTAGCAGGAAAGGTCCCAAGGTGCGCACACTTGGGTTGAGGAGAGTAACAGTAGCCTCGTCATAAAGAGTCGTCGGGGAAATACGACTCAGATTTTGCTTCCAGCGAATATTGCGCAGTACTTCCGAAGGCGGCGACTGATCGTTAACCGGGAAAAAGCCGTCGGCAACAATCCCGGCCAGAAGGCTGACGAAAACACTAAAGAAAAGCCAGACAGCGATACCTGCCAGGGCCGAGGTGGCCGCCTGCCGGAAAAGCAGGGAAAAAAGCAGGGATACGGCCAGCCAGAAAGCAACGTAAACCACGCTCAATAAAAGATATAAAAAGAGGCGCACCACTTCTTCTGTAGTGGGAGGGACGCCTATAAGGAGCAGCCCTAAACCAGCTACCAGCAAACCGAGCCCAAAAATCATTAGTGCGACGGCCGCCAGGCCGGCTAAAAACTTGCCGTTTATCACGTCGTCGCGGTAAATAGGCTGGGATAGCAGGCGACTTAAAGTATTCCGGTTATACTCACCGTTAATAGCATCGAAGTTCAAAGCCAGCCCTACCAGGGGGCCGAGAAAAGAAATAAAGGCGATGAAGGGCGGCAGTGAACCGCTGCCGGTCGTAAAAAGATAAAGGAAAACAAACTCGGGCTCTCCCTGGCCCACTGCCTGGTATATGCTTTGGGCGGCCACATAAATCGCTGAAATTCCGGCGACCAGGATGAGGAAAAATAAGATGCTGAAACGCGCGCTGCTGAAATTATCGGCAAGTTCTTTACGGAAGACAACCCATAGGCCGCCGCTTCCTCTTCCTACCCATTTTTTCGCCGCAGCAAGCACACCTTCATGCATAAGTTTCATCTCCCTGAAAATAGCGCCGGTAGATATGATCCAGGTCGTAGCCGCGGGCGCGTAAATATAAAAGATCGATGCCCTTAGCGGTTAACTCTCTGACCAGTTGAGGACGAATGTCCTTTGCACCGCGACAACGAAGTAGCAGGCGATCTCCCAAAGGCTCTACAGATTCCACTTCGTTAAAAGATCGGAGGAGCGAAATCAGGCGCTCGTCCTTGGGTTCCGCCTGCAGTTCTATCTCCAGAGGTTTACCCGCCGCCACCTGGCGCCCCAGGGAGGCTATGGGCCCTTCGACCAGCAGTTTCCCCTGGACGAAAATTCCCACCCGGTCGCATATCTGTTGCACCTGGTGAAGTTGGTGAGAGGAGATTAATACGGTTAAACCTTCCTGGCGGGAAAGTCGCACGATGAGGGCCAGCAACTCCTGCACCCCTTTAGGGTCGATACCTAAAGTGGGTTCATCTAGAATTGCAACCCGCGGATTTTTAATCATAACGTCGGCAATACCCAAGCGCTGACGCATGCCGCGGGAGTATTCTCTCACTCTGCGGTCGGCCTCTTTTTCCAGCCCTACTATTTGCAAGGCGCGAGCAATACGCCTGTCTGCTTCCTCCCGAGGTATACGGTTTAAAGCGGCGGTATAAGCCAAATTTTCCCTGCCGGTGAGATCGTTATAAAAGCCCACGTTATCGGGCAAATAGCCTACGATGCTCTTTACCGCCAAGGGTTCGCGGGTGGCATCGTGCCCGGCGACCAGCACCTTCCCTTCCGTCGGCTCGGTAAGTCCCAAAATCATGAGGATAGTAGTAGTTTTACCCGCGCCGTTGGGTCCAAGTAGGCCGAAGATTTCTCCCTCGTAGATGCTCAAGTTTAATTTATCTACCGCAATAACCGGCCCGTAATGTTTGGAAAGGTTCTTCGCTTCAATAATTACCCGTCGATTTATATCCATAAGCTATCGCCGCCCGTATTTGTGGAAAGTCCAGCCGACGCCAGCGATTACCAGAGCCACGATAAAGATGCCTATTAAGCCCCATAGCGTGGGCGTCTTAACAGTAACCCGCAAAGTGGCATCGGCCGAAGTCATCTGGGTACTCGCGCTTATATTTACCAAGTAGTCCCCGGCAATAGCCCGCCCATCCGGCTTAATGAAAGCCGTCACCTGCCGGCTTTCCCCGGCCGGAAGCACGTCTATTTGTTCGGGCTTGAAGGTTACCGACCATTTATCGGGGGCGGCAGCGGAAAAATTAATACCCTGCAGGTCGGTGCTGCCGTTATTCTTGATCACCAAGGTTACCGGGTTTTCCTTGCCAGCGGCAGCATCCGCGTTAAGCCGGCCTGAAGGGGTGGTGACCTCAAGTTTGTAGGTCCCAGTGATGTTTACCTTTAAGACGGCGGTTGCCTTCCTGCCCGCCGAAACGGCCTGCACAGGTATTTCGTATTTACCCGCTTTAACGTTTTTCGGGGGTTTGACGTTAATGTCCAGCCCCTGGCTGGCGCCGGCCTTTAAACTCAGGCTGGCGATCTGTTTATCTTCGTAGGCGGGACTAATGGAAACCTGCCATCCGTCCGGAGCCTGGGCGCCCAAGCTGTAGGAGCGCTCCTGGGCGCTGTTGTTTACCAGATCAACCCGGAACTTGAAGGTAGCATCGCTCGGGCCGCTCAATTCCGGGTATTGGACTACCAGCTTCTCGCTCCCGGCCTGAACATCCTTAACCTGGAGGTTAAGTTCCAAGGTAGAGCGGGCGCCGCCACCGCGCGCCTCTAATAGGAAGCTATAACTTCCCGTTTTGGCATCCTGGGGTACTTCTACCTGAAAGTCCACATATTTTTCCTGGCCGCTAGCCACAAAAACCTGGTGCACAATCATACCGCCGCCCTTAAAAAGGGTCGGCCAGCCCTTGGGGCCCGAAACCAGGGCCAGGTCAAATTTTTGAGAAGCCAAACCGGAATTGCGCACTTCTAGGGAAAAGGTAACCGTTTCCCCCGGCACGACACTGACACCGGGATAAGGGGTTGAAAGCATAAGACCTCCCTGAGCCCAGGCGATGCCCGGTAAAAGGAAAACGAAAAATACGGAAATAATCAGGATCCCAGTCCAGAGTTTTTTGCTATGCATTCTAACCCCATCTCCTTACCTTGTCGCCTAAAATGATAGATTTTTATTTTTTGATATTCGACATGGTTAATAAAATCCCTTCTTGCCCTGTTTATGATAGAATAATAGTATCGCGTGAAGGGGGATACTTAAAAATGCCGCTGCCGCTTTCAGAACGGCTCAAAGCTCTAAACTGGAACGAGTTCGCAACTCTTCTACCCGGGCTGATAACGGTCGCCGTTATCTGCTTGCTAATTTACCTCTTAATACGCCTGTTCAAGTGCTTCGGGCAAAAAGAGAAAGAGTCCGTTAACTCCGGCAACAAAGGCTGGCAGTTAGCGTTGCGCAGCTGCCTGCTGGCCGCGGGGCGCGCCCTCATCATTATGGCAGTAGCCGGCCTTGGTTTATTTCTCACATCTTATCTCCTCGGCTTTAGTCTCTACCCCTACCTCTATCCTTTAGGGCATAGGCTTGCCCTACCAGGTCTTAAAATCGCAGTAATCGCCTTCGGCGCCTGGACCGCCACCCGCCTGCTTCACGGCCTGATTTATTATTTAGGCCGCTTTCTGCCTATAGAGGGCGGTTTAGATGACGAGAGCCAGAAACGCCTGGAAACGCTTCGCAGCCTTTTGCGCAATGCCGTTACCGTAATCGTAATCCTGGTAGCTACGATTATGTCTTTAAAAGAACTGGGCTTTGATATTGCGCCCCTGATCACGGCTGCCGGGGTCGGGGGCCTGGCCATAAGCCTGGGGGCGCAAAATTTAATCCGGGATTACATCAGCGGCTTCTTCCTCCTGGTAGAAAACCAGCTCCGCGTCGGGGACGTAGTGCAGATTAACAATATTAGCGGCGTAGTAGAACAGCTCAACTTAAGGACAGTAGTCCTCCGTTCCCTAGACGGTACCGTGCACATAATCCCCAACGGCCAGATCAACGCCGTTTCCAATATGACCAAATCTTTCTCCCGCTACGTCATCGACGTCGAAGTAGCTTATAAAGAAAACGTAGATAAAGTGATGGATGTCCTCAGGGACATCGGTAAGGAAATTTCCGAGGACCCCTATTTCGGGCCGATGATCAAAGAACCGCTGGAGGTACTGGGAGTAGATAATTTCGGCAGTTCAGGGGTAGTCATTAAGGTTATGATAACCACCCTGCCCCTAAAGCAATGGCAGGTGGGGCGCGAACTGCGCCGCCGCATCAAAAACCGCTTTGACGAACTCGGCATCGAAATACCCTTCCCCCATGTATCCCTTTACTGGGGGGCTGCCAGCCAACCCTGGAAAGTGGAAGTCGATATTAAGGAAAATAAGAAAGAGGGCGGTTAGGGCTTTCAAGGGTTACCGGCCTTTGTAGAAGCAGGCACCCCCAACCCTTTCTCTGCCCTTTTAACGGATGCCTCCGAAATATTCCCCATGCCGGGGCGCTGGCGCCGGTATCTTTCGGGCTCGCCAGCGAGCCGTATGGCTCCCCCTCACCCTTCGGCGGGGTTCCCGGCCAATTCGACATCGCAGACTTAAGTGGCCGGCCTCGGGCCTCCATGCCCTCGGCCCCGCCTCCGGGCTCGGTTTCGCCAACGGCTCACAAGGCTCGCCCAAAGTCGCCTTACGCCAGCATCCCCGGCATTTTCATACTTCTTTCGGAAGCATCTGGAGCGGCATCTTACCTGCAAATTACTTCCCCGCAAATTGGCCGCAACCGGGCGGCCGCTCTATGCAAGAATTCTTCCGGGTAAGGGTTAATTCCCCGGTAGTTTTCATCTAATAGGGAGCCGGCCGGCCGGAACTGCTGCAGCACATATCTTTTGGCCCCGCCTAGCCAGCGCCCTATAGCTAGCAAATCTTCCTCTAGCAATAGGCCGGGGACCACCGTCGTCCGGAATTCGTAGGCTACCTCGCTTGCCCTGATAATATCTATGCTCTCCCGGATAGCCTTAAGATCTACTTTTACCCCCGCTAACATGCCATATTTATCCGGCGGAGCCTTAACGTCCATAGCTATATAATCGAGCAGGTCTTGATCTATAAGTTGGGACAAGACTTCCGGCCTGGTGCCGTTGGTATCCAGCTTGACCTTAAAACCGCGCTCCTTAAGCTTTAAAACAAAGGCGGGAAGCTCCGGGTCCAGGGCCGGCTCCCCTCCTGTAAGGCAAACGGCCTGGCTCCAGGACCGGCGTTCGGTTAAAAACCCCAGGATTTCCTGGATTTCCAGCCGAGGCAGTGCCCAGGGCCGCAGCACCAAGTCGGCATTGTGGCACCAGGGACAGCGCAGGTTGCACCCGCCCCAGAAGAGGGTGGTGCAAACCTCGCCGGGGAAATCCACCAGGCTCGTCTTTTGGAGGCCTCTTACGGCTATAACTACCACCTCTATGGAAATTCGTTCCAGGGGATGCCGCATTACGAAACGGCGCCAAGATATGGTTTAAAGGTTTTGCGTTCATTGAATTCGCTCTGCTTGCCCTTGTTCCAATTCTTAACTGGCCGGTAATAACCGACGATGCGGCTCCAAATTTCGGTTTCCCGGCGGCAGGAAGGACAGAGAGGAGTTTCCCCGGAGAGGTAACCGTGCGCCGGGCAAATGCTGAAGGTGGGAGTGATAGTAAAGTAAGGCAACCGGAAATTCTCCATTACCGCCTGCACGAAGCGGCGGCAGGTTTCTGTATCGGTCACCTTTTCGCCCAGGTAAGCGTGAAACACGGTGCCTCCGGTATATTTCAACTGCAGGTCGTCCTGGTGTTGCAAGGCTTCAAAAACATCGTCGGTATAACCTACGGGCAGATGGGTGGAATTGGTATAATAGGGCTCGGTTTTCCCGGAGGTGATTATCTCAGGGTAAATACGCTTATCAATGCGGGCCAGGCGATAAGACGTACCTTCTGCCGGGGTGGCCTCAAGATTGAAAAGTTGCCCCGTTTCTTCCTGGTAAGAGGTAAGTATTTCGCGCATAAAGTCCAGGACTTCCAAAGCGAAATCCCTGCCCTCCGGTGTTTCGATGCCTTTCCCTAGGAAGTTGAGAAGGGCTTCATGCATGCCCACAATGCCGATGGTATTAAAGTGGTTTTCCCAGTATTTCCCGAAACGTTCCTTTACTTGACGCAAATAAAAGCGGGAGTAAGGGTAAAGCCCTTGCTCCGTCAGCTTTTCCAGGACGTTGCGCTTAAGCAGCAGGCTTTGTTTGGCCAGGTCCATCCTGGCCTTCAAACCGTTAAGAAACTCTTCTTTGGAAGCACTAAGGTACCCGAGCCGCGGCAAATTAATGGTCACTACCCCGATGGAACCGGTCAACGGGTTGGAACCAAATAGACCACCCCCGCGCTTTTTAAGCTCCCGGTTATCAAGCCGCAGGCGGCAGCACATGCTGCGAACATCTTCGGGCTTTAGATCAGAATTGATAAAGTTGGCAAAATAAGGTATACCGTACTTGGCCGTCATAGCCATGATTTTATCGGCGACAGGGCTATCCCAGGGAAATTCCTTAGTGATGTTATAAGTTGGGATGGGGAAGGTAAAAATGCGGCCCCGCGCATCGCCTTCCATCATTACCTCGCAAAAGGCAGTGTTCAACCAGTCCATTTCCTTTTGGAACTCGCCGTAACACTCTTCCCGGTATTTGCCGCCTATAATCACCGGCTCATGGGCCAATATCCTGGGAACCACCACGTCCATGGTAAGGTTGACAAAGGGCGTCTGGAAGCCCACCCTGGTGGGTACGTTGAGGTTAAAGATAAACTCCTGCATGGCCTGTTTGACTTCCCGGTAATCCAGGCCGTCGTAACGGATAAACGGCGCCAGGTAAGTATCGAAGTTAGAAAAAGCCTGGGCGCCGGCGGCTTCACCCTGGAGGGTGTAAAAGAAGTTGGCAATCTGGCCTAAAGCCGTGCGGAAATGCTTCGGCGGCGCGCTCTCCACTTTCTGCCCGACCCCGGCAAAACCGCTTAACAGCAGGTCCGAAAGGTCCCAGCCGCAGCAGTATGGTGCAAGCAAGCTTAAATCGTGGATATGGATGTCGCCGCTTTCGTGAGCCTGGCGCACCTCCGGAGGGTAGACCTTTTCTAACCAGTATTTAGAGGTGACGGCGGCTATAATGTGATTATTTAGGCCCTGGAGGGAATAATTCATGTTGCTGTTTTCGTTAATGCGCCAGTCCTGGCCGTCGAGGTAATCCTTTACCATTTTTTCCACGTTTACCAGAAGATTGCGGAAATCACGCCATTCTGCGTGCTGCTGGCGGTAGAGAATGTAGGCTTTGGCCGTCCTGGCATGGCCGTTCTCGATAAGCACCTTTTCTACCAGGTCCTGCACATCTTCTACCGTTGGCAGCTTGTCCACAAATTTTTGGGCAACTAATGTTGTGACCTTATTAGCCAACTCGCAGGCCAGGCGCCGATCCTGGCCGCCTACTGCCTGGGCTGCTTTAAAAATAGCGTTTATGATCCTTTCTTCGTCAAAATCTACTACCCGGCCGTCTCGTTTAATAATCTTTCTGGGCAACACCGGTTATCCTCTCCTTCTTCCTTTGCAAGAACCAAACCCCGACTTCGAGGTCGGGCTTTTTAGGCATAGTTTACCATAAGCGGTCGATAAGTGTCGAGGGGAGATGAAACTGGGTTATCCCCAGTTTTCGCTGGGGGAGGCCTGCTTTGGCTTGAAAGCGAGCGACTAAACCCGAGCGGTCGCCAAACTTAACGAGGCCGAAAGCGGAGGCGGACCCGAGGGCATGGATGCCCGAGGCCGGCAACTGAGACAGGAGGTCGAATTTGCCGGGAAGTCCGCC
>JASUSV010000032.1 GCA_030445865.1 Clostridia bacterium | reverse complement strand
GGAAGTCCGCCGGAGCTTGAGGCCGAGCGCTAGTTTGGCCCGCGAGGGTTTCCGGAGCGAGCGTAAGCCAAAGCAGGCTGAAAAGTGGGGATACGCCAGATTGCCAACCTGGGTTATCCCCAGTTTCGTATCAGCCGGGATGAAGGAGATGGACCGTAGCGGAGGTGCCTCACCCTAGAGGGACGGGAGGCCCCGTCCTTAAGGATGGGGAGGCTTGCAGCAGCTTCAAGAAACTATACTACAATTGACTGTGCTTAACTATTTTGCTACCATAAAAAGCATGGAACTTTTGTCCATTGGAGAAGCAGCAAAGAGATTAGGCGTACACCCGAATAGGCTTCGAGCATGGGAAAAACAGGGACTGATCAGGCCCGTGCGGTTGCCCAGTGGCCAGCGGAGGTATCCGGTGGAGGAAATCAACCGTATTTTGGGAACAGGGGGGATAAAGGCAGAGCCGGACGCGGTTGTCCTTTACGCCCGGGTGTCCACGAAGAAGCAGGCTGATGCCGGAAATCTGGAGCGCCAAATGGAAAGACTGCGGGCATACGCACGGGAGAAGGGCTACCGTATAGTGGCGGAGTATTCGGATGTGGCTTCGGGTTTAAACCAGAACCGCCGGGGTCTGGAACGGGTGCTGAAGGCAGCCGAACGGGGTGAGTTCAGAAAGTTGCTTATCGAATACCCCGACCGGCTGGCGAGGTTCGGGTATGCCTATTTAGAGCGCCATTTAAAGTACTGCGGTGTAGAGATAGAAATCACTTCGCAGAAAGAGCCTGAGGACGCACATACGGAGCTGGTCCAAGATTTGCTGGCTGTAGTGACTTCTTTTTCGGCCCGGCTGTATGGTGCGAGGGGTGGGAGGAAAATACGGCAGGGCTTCCGGGAGCTGATAAGGGATGCCGAAGAGACACGGGAAGGACAAATTTAGCATGACTGTGTGCGGGGAGTTCTTCCCAGAAATTTACCCGGCCTTCCGGTCTTCTAAGTGGAGCCGGGGTGAGGAAGACCCTCTTGTGACGGAGATGCGGCTTTTCTGTGCCTGCATGCGGTGGGCTTTCAACCGGCTCCTGGAGGGTGCTTCTCGCGACGAGATTAAAGCGCTCGGCCAGGAACTTTTCGGGCTCAACTCCCGGTATGCGGACGACGCGAGGCTTAAGGCACAGGCCCTGCTGGACTCCCAGAGAGAGCTTCTAGAGTTGGAGATTGTGGAAACGGAAAAGAAGATAGGCCGGGCAAGGCAAAAGCTGGGCTTGGCTATGAGGAAGCTAGCGAAGGCAAAGGAAAAAGGGGCTGCCCCGGAAGTTACCGAAAAGCTTCATCTTACGGTCAAGGGCCGGAACGCCCGGGTTGCTTCACTCGAAAAGAAGCTGCTTGAGCTTGAGGCCCACCGGGAGAAGGGCACGATACCTAAGGTAGTTTTTGGCGGTAAGAAACTCTGGAAGAAAATCTGCAGGGGCCGGGCCACACGGGAGGAGTGGCGGGCCGCCCGCAAAAACCGCCTTTACTCCCGGGGAGACGAAACTAAAGGCGGCAACCCCAACGTCAAGGTATCTTTTGACGGGCAAGCCTTCCGCTTGGCGGTCTCCATATCCCACCTTTCCGAACAGACAGGCACGGATAAGCTTGGCCGCCCCAAGATGAGCCGCGCTCCGAGGGTAGAGGGCAGGCTGTGGCTGCCGGAGAAACACCGGGATCTGGTGCGGATATGGCTGGCTATGAAGTTGCCCTACACAGTAGAGCTAGTCCGCACCTTGGAGGGCCGCTACCTGGCACATCTCACGTTTGATCTCGGCGGGATACGGGAGCCCAACCTTGCTAAAGGTTGTTTAGCCCTGGACACCAACCCCGATGGCGTGGCCCTGTGCAACGTAAACGCTTCAGGCCAGCCGGAGCCATGGCCGGAAGGTTTCAATATCCCTTACCCTAGTAACCTGGGCAAGTACGAAGGAGAGTTTCAGGTCACCGCTTACCCGAACGGTTTTCTCTACATCCGGATACCCGACCTGGCCTACGCTTCCGGCTTCCGGCGTGACTACCTGATAGGCGTCTTAGCCAAAGTGGTGGTAGACACAGCCTTCTTCTTGGGCAAGCCAATTGTCCTGGAGGATTTGGAGTTTGGTAAAGACAGGCTGGACACTAATAAAAAGTTCAACCGCATGGCTTCCAACTTTCCTTTTGCGAAAATGGTGGGGGCGGTGTGCCGGAGGGCGGCCAAGGAAGGGGTACCCTTCAAGGCGGTGCCTGCCCGTCACACGTCCACCATTGGCTACTGGAAGTACATGAAACGCTATGCCGTTCCGATACACTGCGCGGCGGCACTGAGCATAGGCCGCCGGGCGCTGGGCTTCAGGGAACGGGTAACGAAAGAGCTCAGGCAACTGGTAGCCCGAATCAAGCAAAACCTGACCCGAGAGGTCAATCCTGATACACCGGGGGAAGGAGAAGGGATGACCCGTGGGGTCGGGGCCTGCTTGAGGCGTCTGGAGGGGAAGCTCCTGTTGCACAACGGGCTTGCCCCGTGGCAGCAGGAGGCCTATTACTCCGTCTGGCACGACCTCAAACGATTGGCCCTGTCCTTACGGTGACCCCGTTTAGCCGGTGTCGGACAAACCGGTAGGCGTCTCTGACAGAGCGGCCCGGACGGTAATTGCCCTCGTTTCGGGGAACCCAACCTGCGGGTGCTGTGCACCCCGTTAAGTCCGTACGGGTTGGGGCCGGAACAAGAGGGCGGGGAACCGCCCTGTCCGGGTTCCGGGTGGGACTCCCGGGCCGAGGCCCCCTGTCGCCCTGCCCCTCGGGGGGCAAATCAAGTATCTGGGAAGGAGGCGAAAGCCTGGTCTGGGGGCCGGCTTGGCTGAAGATAAAAACAGTCAAGTTTTTTGAACCAGGCTTCACGATACATTTTCCAGATAAGCTCTAATTATCTCTTCTACCCCCGCCAGGGTATCCTCCCGGTTTATGGCTTCACGCAGCCTGGCCGCGCCGGGTAAACCCTTGCAGTACCAGGCCAGGTGCCTGCGCATCTGTTTGACGGCCACTGCCTCTCCTTTAGCCTCTACTGCCAGTCTCAGGTGGCGCAGGGCCATAGCCAACCTTTCCCCCACCGAAGGGCCTGGAAGCAGGCGGCCTTCTTGCAGATAAATGCGTGTTCGCCGAAAAAGCCAGGGGTTGCCCAGCGCACCCCGGCCTATCATTACACCCGCGCAACCCGTTTCTTCCAGCATCCGCAGCGCGTCCTGCGGCCCCCAGATATCGCCGTTGCCGATTACTGGTACGTTTACTGCTTCCCGAACAGCTTTGATTATCCCCCAGTCGGCTCGGCCGCTGTAATATTGATCGCGCGTACGCCCGTGTACCGCTACTGCCGCCGCCCCGGCTGCGGTTACAGCTACGGCCACTTCTACGGCGTTAACTTCGCCGTTGTCCCATCCCTTACGCATCTTAACTGTAACCGGCGCGCCCCCGGCCGCCTCTACCATAGCGGCGACTATTTCTCTGGCCAGGGAAATATCGCGCATAAGCGCTGCCCCTTCGCCGTTTTTCACGATTTTAGGCACCGGGCACCCCATATTCAGGTCTACCAAGGCTGCACCGGCCTCCACGGCCAGCCGTGTGGCCTTGGCCAGCACTTGCGGTTCTTTACCAAAAAGCTGGACACCAACCTGTCCCTCTTCACCCCTAAGGTCCATAAGCTCCCAGGTGGCCCGGTTATTATAAAGCAAGCCCTTGGCGCTGATCATTTCCGTAAAAGTTAATGCTGCCCCGGCTTCGCGGGCCAGCAGGCGAAAAATCTTATCAGTTACGCCGGCCATAGGCGCAGCTACTACCGGAGATGCCAGCACCAGGCCGCCTATCTTAATCCCGGTTGCGCTCATAGATCAGGCGCAGCCCCTCCAGCGTCAGCAAGGGGTTAACCGCGTCAATGCTACTCGTTTCAGAAGCAATGAGGCCGGCCAGGCCGCCCGTAGCCACGGTAAAAGCCCGGCCGCCCAGTTCGGCCCGCATTCTATGTACGATACCCTCAACTTGTCCCACAAAGCCATACATGATGCCCGCCTGCATGCAGGCCACCGTATTTTTGCCGATCACGTTGGCCGGCCGGACCAGTTCAATGCGGGGTAATTTAGCGGCGTGCTGGAACAGGGCTTCGGTAGAAATGCCGATCCCAGGGGCGATGGCGCCGCCCAAATATTCTCCTTTGGCCGAGACGACATCGAAAGTCGTGGCCGTGCCGAAATCTACTACGATAACCGGACCGCCGTATAAAGCATAGGCGGCCACGCCGTTAACGATGCGGTCGGCCCCTACCTCACGCGGGTTTTCGAAACGGATGGGCATGCCTGTTTTAATACCCGGCCCGACTACCAGGGGCTTTAAGCCAAAAACGTGGCTGATCATCTCTTCTATTACGGGGGTTAAGGGCGGCACAACAGAAGCTACAATTACCGCCTCTATTTCTTTTACCGTCAGCCCACTGTAGGAGAAGAAACTGCGCAAGATGAGGCCGTATTCATCGGAAGTCTTCTTGCGGTCGCTGGCCATACGCCAGGAAACTAAAAGCTTATCTCCATTAAACACACCGACAACAATATTGGTATTGCCTATATCAACTGCCAAAAGCATAACCCTCACCTCCCGCTAAGAGTATTTCCACAAATCCGGATTCATTTCCTCTTTCGGCACTCTAGCCGGCATAAAACTTTTCGGCGGGAAGCAGGGCTGAGATGTTACTAAAAGCGCCGGCTTCCGGGCAACAAACCGGCACCGGCTAAAGAACGGCGGACTGCCAGACTCAGGCCGGATGCCACCAATAATTTAGCCATATCCAGGGGAATGTAAGGAATAACCCCCAATAACAGGGCTTTAAGGAAAGTTAAACGGAGGAGAAAGGCCAGCTGTAAGGTTCCCAAGGTGTACACGATGAGCAGGCAAACAAGCATCCCGGTTGCCAAACGCAGGTAGGAAACCTCGGTAACACCGGCCTCGACTATTTTTCCCAGGACATAAGTACCCAGGATAAATCCCCAGATATATCCTCCAGACGGCCCCAAAAGCACGCCCAGGCCGGCCCCGCCTTTGGCAAAGACAGGCAAACCTATGGCTCCCAGCAAAACGTAAACCAGGATTGACATGGTGCCAAGGTTGGCGCCTAAAACGGCGCCGGCGAGAAAAACCCCAAATATCTGGCCGGTGATGGCTACCGGCGTGAAAGGTAGAGGTATGGCTACCTGAGCCAAGGCCGCGATCATGGCGGCCATGAGCGCCGCTAGCGCCATGTTGCGCGTAGTAAACATTATAGGCAACCACCTTTCTCTATGCTATGTAATTCGATTATACCGACGTTAACCAATAAGACCATAAAGGTTAACCAAAAACCATTAAAAAATCCCTTTTAATTACCACCTTAAACTCACCTCCCCGGAAGCAAAACGTAAAACCCGGCCACCTGCCTCCTTGATGAGCAGGGCGCCGGTTTCGTCGATATCCACAGCTTCCCCCTCAAAAATTTCGCCCCAGGAATTAAGTCTTACTTTCTGCCCCAAAACAACGTTGGCCTCCTTCCAGGCCCGGCGGATGGGAGCAAATCCCTCTTCCTGCCAAAGGGTATAGGCATCTTCCAGCTTGGCAAGGATGGCCTGGAGGAGGGGGACACGGACAAACTGGCGGCCGGTTTCCAACAACAAGGAACTGGCAGTATCCCGCAATTCCGGCGGGAAATCCTCCACCTGCAGGTTGATATTGAGGCCGATGCCTAGAACCAGATAATCCACGGCATCCATTTCAGCCTTCATTTCGGTGAGGATGCCGCAGATTTTGCGCCCACGGGCCAGAAGGTCATTTGGCCATTTTATCCCCAAGGCCAATCCCGTGCAATCCCGGATAGCCGCCTGTACGGCTACGGCCGCCAGCAGGGTCAACTGGGGGGCGAAGGCAGGCAATACCCTGGGCCGTAAAACCAGGGAAAACCAGGCCCCCTTGCGCGGCGGCGACACCCAACTGCGACCCAGGCGGCCGCGACCGCTCGTCTGGCGTTCGGCAATTACCAAGGTACCCTCTCCGGCCCCGGCGTCGGCGAGCTCCTTAGCCACCTGATTGGTAGAACCCACTTCATCGTAATAGTATAAGCTCCGCCCTAGCCACGATGTCTTCAGGCCGGTTAAAACTTCATCAGGATAAAAGGCATCGGGTACACTTAAAAGGCAATAGCCCAGCCGGGGCTGGGCATCGATCTCATAACCCTCGCGGCGCAAAGAGCGCACCTGCTTCCATATGGCCGTACGGCTAACGCCAAGCAGACGGCTGAGGTCCTCGCCAGAAACGTAAGTACCCTGGCGCCGGCGGAGGATTTCGAGAAGATTGCTCTTGGGAACTTCGTTATTCATATCCTTATTTTACCTTTACTAATTTTATTTTGTCAACCTTAATATTAAGAATGGTTAACGTCAAAAATAAAAATATAGCGCACAATTAGCTTTAGTTTAAAATATTAGCTAGTAGCAACGGGGCGATGATTGATAGCTAAAAGCCGGCGGCCACCTTTCAGCACTTCGCCCGCAAAACAACCCGTTGGTTGCCCTTCTTTAACGGCTATCTGGCCGTTGACCATTACCCAGCGCACCCCGATGGCCATCTGGTTAGGATTAGGGCGCGTCGCTTTATCGGTTATGACCTCGGGGTCAAAGGCCACCACATCGGCCTTATAGCCCTCCGCCAACAGGCCCCGGTCATTTAAACCCAGGCGACGGGCCGGCATGAGAGTCATTTTATGAACCGACTCTTCCAGGGTGATTATGCCTTGATCCAGGCAGTAACGCCGCAAGATGCGCGGGTAATTGCCGTAGGCCCGCGGGTGAACGGCCCTGCCCTGCTCGTCCAAACCGCTGTCGCTGCCGACCATCACCGCCGGGTGCTTCAAGGCCAACAGCATATCTTCTTCTTTAATGGAACTGCGCCCGCTACCCAGGTCATTACTGGAAAAGGTATAGCCGTAGACATCAGCCGTAATATCCAGGCCGCTCCGGCGGGCCTCATCCAGCAGGTTTAGCACCAGGGCCATTTTGCCCCAGTTGCGCTGCCCGGCGGCCTTCACGTGGGAATACTCCACCGGAACGCCGGCGCGCTCCCCGATCTCGATGGCCTCCTTTACCGCCTCTAAAACCCGGTCCCCCTCGCTGCGAATATGGGTGGCGTAAAAGCCGCCGTACTCTTTAAGCACCTGGCAGAGTTCGACCAGCTCCTGCGTAGTGGCCAGGTACTGGGGCCAGTATTCCAGGCCCACCGACAGGCCAAAAGCGCCTTCCTTCAAAGCCCCGGCCAGCTTCTCCTGCATGGCCGCCACCTCATTGGCCCTGGCCCGCCTGCCTTCCTGGGTAACGGCAGCCTCGCGCAAAACCCTGTAACCCGCCAGGATGCCCAGGTTTATGGCCAGCCTATTTATCCCTGAGAGGAAAGCGCCCACGTCCTTAACGGAGGAACCGCAGTTACCGCCGAGATGGGTCGTAACCCCTTGGAGTAAAAGCATCTCCGCCCTGCCACCGGCGGCAAGGTAATCCTCCGTGTGGGTGTGTACATCGATAAAACCGGGGCACACGACCAGCCCTCGGGCATCGATCTCCACGGCTCCCGGCGCCGCCCGGAAGTCGCCCACGGCCACAATACGGTCGCCGCGGATGCCCAGATCGCCAAGGTAGGGCTTTCCCCCGCTGCCGTCAACAATAAGGCCATGGCGAAAAATGTAATGGCAGGGTATGGGCGACGGCTCCGGCGGGGGGACCTCGGCCGCCGGGGTCTGCTCAGGACCGGCAGGAGAAGTCCTACCGGCCACCAGCCCCAGCCAGGAGGCGCAGCCCAGGGCCAGCAGGGAACCTGTTCCTAATAAAAATTGTCGCCTGGTGATATGGGTTGTCATAACTTAGAAAACATTCGACACCAGGCGATCTAATTCCTGCCATTAGTTAAATTTGGTCCCGTGCTCCTCGCCCCTGAACACCTGGGCCACACGGTTATTCTGGTCTAAAAGAACAACCCGCGGCTGGTAAGACCGGGCTTCCTTTTCGTCCATAAGGGCATAGGAAATAATGATTACGATATCTCCCGGCTGCACCAGGCGGGCCGCAGCGCCGTTGGCGCAGATTATGCCGCTGCCCCGCTCACCGGGGATGACGTAAGTTTCTAGACGGGCGCCGTTATTATTATTTACTACCTGTACTTTTTCGTTAGGCCAGATATCGGCCGCTTCCATCAAATCCAGATCGATGGTAATACTGCCCACATAGTTGAGATTGGCCTCGGTAACCGTGGCCCGGTGCAGTTTGGATTTCATCATCATACGCCACATAACCTAAACCTCCACCAGCAAGTTGTCAATAAGGCGGGTGGAACCGACCCAGACGGCCAAAGCCAGGACGGCTTTGCCCTTGATTTCTTCTAAAGGCTCCAGGGTTTCGGCATCGCTTACCGCCACATAGTCGATTTTTGTTCCCGGCGAGGCCAGAATAACTTCTTCCATGGCCCGGCGGACAACCCCGGCCCGGCGCTCGCCCTCCCGGATCAGAGCCTCGCCCTTAAGCAGGGCACGGTAGAGACTTAGGGCGCTCCGGCGCTCCAAAGGCGAAAGGTACTTGTTGCGCGAGCTCAAGGCCAAGCCGTCGGCGTCGCGCACCGTCGGCACTACTACTATTTCGAGGGGGAAGTTGAGGTCGGCAACCATACGCCGGATGACCACCGATTGCTGGTAGTCCTTCTGGCCGAAGTAAGCTTTATCGGGCTGTACGATATTAAAAAGTTTGCTTACCACCGTGGCCACACCGCGGAAATGCCCCGGCCGGGAACGCCCGCAGAGGTGCTCCGTTAACCTCTCTACCTCCACATAGGTGGCATATCCGGGCGGGTACATTTCCTTAACTTCGGGCGCGAAAACCGCCTCAACACCGGCTTCCTCTGCCAGCCTTAGATCGCGATCCAGGTCGCGCGGGTAGCGCTCGAAATCTTCGTTGGGGCCGAACTGCGTAGGATTGACAAAAATACTCATTACTACCACATCGCAGTCCTTCCGTGCCGCCCGAGCCAGGCTCAAATGCCCCTCGTGCAGGTAGCCCATGGTAGGAACCAGGGCTACGGTTTTGCCCTGGCGGTAACATTCCTGCCGGAAAGCGCGTATTTCGGCTATGGTTTTAAAAAGCCGCATTCTTTCAAGCCTCCCCTGCCCGCCGTAGCGAACCCGTCTCAACTGTCGCTCGCGCCGGCGCCATAAGTTTAAGAAAGGCAGCCGCCTTATGCTCGTCAATACTTCCCTTGCGGCGGGCCAGGCCCACGGTATAGCGGCCCAGGGCGGTATAAAGAGGAATGAGTTCCGGCGCCTTCCGGCGCATGGCCTTGAGGTGATCGGTAATGGTGCTCAGGTCACCCCGGCTGATAGGCCCGGTGAGGGCTTCTGGCACCCCCCTGGCCGCAATATTTTTCCAGGTCCCCGCACTTAAAGGTTCCAGAGCGCGGGCCGCCAGCTCCGCCGGTACGCCGGCGGCAGCCATAAGCTGCCGGCTCAAATCAACCAGGGTCACCAGGTAATTCGAGGCCACGCAGGCAGCCGCATGATAAAGGGGCTTGGCCTCGGCGGTAATGTAGAAAAACTCGCCTTCCAGGTCCCGGACTATTTTTTCCGCCAGCGGGTAGGCCTCTCTGTCTCCCTCGATGCTGAAAACCGAGCCCGGGAGGTTGGCCACGGCCCGGTCGGCATCGGCGCAGGACTGCAGCGGGTGCAGGGATACGGCCCAGGCTCCCGCTTCCCGGGCCGGGTTTAAAACATCCGAGGTCAGAGAACCGCTCATATGCATCACCGTCTGGCCGGGGCGAAAACCACCGCGCCCAGCCACCACTTCGGCCACGGGGCCGATGGCCTGGTCGTTGGTAGTGATTAAGACCAGGTCGGAGCGGCGAGCTACTTCCTCCGGTGCGGTATAAACGGGGCATTTAATCCTGGCGGCAGCCTTTTGGGCCGAAGCCAGGGTGCGGCTGGCCACCCCGGCAATGACATAACCCCTCTGGCCCAGCAAGATTCCCATACCCGTGCCCACCGAACCGGCGCCGATGATGCCTACCCGCATGGAAAATCCCTCCCAAAAAAATAAACGCCTTCCGGTCCGATCACGGTCAGAAGGCGTTTTCTAGCGCTCTTATTCCGTCTCGGTCCGCAACCGGATCCAAGCGGTAAATTTTTATAAAGTTATCAAAAATGCCTATAGGGCTAGGGAGATGCCCCCCGAACTATCAAGTACGGCCCTTGCGGTACCGTCCCCACTCCAACTTTATTTTAGCATTGATTTGCCCGAAAAAGCAATACTTTTTGACCGGGAAAGTCGTGGCCGGCAGCTTCCCGGGCTGTTAACCCGCCGGGCAAGACCAGGTCGGGGGCGATCTCGGCCAGGGGCTTGAGCACAAAAGCCCGCTCTAAAAGGCGGGGATGCGGCAGTACCAGGTCCGGTTCATTTAAGGATACTTCGTCGTAAAGCAGGAGGTCGATGTCTATGGTCCGCGGGCCCCAGCGCTCAAGCCGCACGCGGCCAAGTAGAGATTCGATTTTTTGGGCCGTGTGTAAAAGCTGGCGCGGCGCAAGGGTGGTGGCAACTTTAACCACGCAGTTTAAAAACCAGGCCTGGTCGGCCTTTCCTACCGGCGAAGTTTCGTACCAGGAGGACACCTGTTCGACGCACATGCCTTCCTCCTGCCCAAGTAAGTCAATGGCCCGCCTTAAATAGGCCATCCGGTCGCCCAGGTTGGAGCCAAGGCCGAGGTAGGCGGTTACGCTCTGTCGGTTCTTTTGACACATAGCTTTTAACCCAAAGCGCCGGAAAGCGTTATTGTGCTACGTAGGCAACCGCTTCGATCTCGACCAGCACGTCCTTGGGAAGCCTGGCTACTTCCACGCAGGAACGGGCAGGCGGGTCGGAGTTGAAAAACTCGGCGTAAATCTCGTTGACCTTGCCGAAGTCGTCCATGTTTTTAATGAAAACCGTGGTCTTCAGCACGGTGGTCAGAGAGGCGCCGGCGGCCAGGAGGACTTCCTCCAGGTTCCTCATAACTTGCCGCGTCTGGGCTTCTATACCACCGGCCACAACGGTACCGCTGGCCGGATCGATGGGAATTTGCCCGGAAGTAAAGACGAGATCACCATACCTTATGGCCTGGGAGTACGGCCCGATGGCTGCCGGCGCTTTGGCGGTAGAAATTGCGCTTTTGTTCACGAAAAAACCTCCTTTGTCTATTTTGGTCTTTTTAAAGATTTGACACCTACCTAATTAATTCCTACCCAATCTTAAAAAGAAATAAGCCAGAATTTTATCGGCGGCCGGGGACTGGCCGCCCGTTATCTCTTTGCCGATTTAAAAACCGGCATCGACCCCTTAAGCCCGGAAAATAAACTATTGCTGGTGGCAGGGCCTCTGGCCGGGAGCGGGGCCCGGTGGATAGGCCGGTGGCTGGCCGTCACCAAAAGCCCCTTAAGCGGAGGCTATATCCGCTCCGTGGGCGGGGGAGATTTCGGCGTCTGGCTACATTCCTGCGGTTATGAGTTGTTGATGCTGGAGGGCAAAGCGGATAGGCCGGTTTACCTTTACCTCGATGACCAAGGGAAAATAGAAATTTTGCCGGCCCAAGATCTTTAGGGGCGCCGCGAATTAACTTAAACCTCCACTCTGTACCGCAGGAGGAGGGCTGCCAGGTAGAAAATAAGACCCGCTACCAGCAGGCCGGACACCACCATACTCAGGGGAATACCATGGCTGGCCATAGTAATGCCCCTCTGTGGGCCGCCGATCATGATACCGGGAACGCGCAGCGACAACCACGGCAGGAAATCCAGGAGCCCGGCCAGCCAGGCGCTCACTTTGCCGAACGCCCAAAAGCCCCCCACAAAAATCAGAGCCTGCACCAGCCAGCCCCAGCGCTGCACTGCGTGCCGGGATACGGCCGCCAGGAATACGATAGGAATTACCGTGATAAAAAGGAACCAGGAGAGCACGTAAAGCCCGATATAAGTCGAGGTGAAGTCGGGCGGAAAGGGCACCGGGATTAGTTTATCGAAGAACAGATAAATTCCTATGGCGGCGGGCAGGGTGAGAATGATAAACCTGCTGAGCAGGGCCAGGGTTTTGGCGCCTAGGATAACCTCCTCCCGCACAGGTAAGGAGAGGAGCCAGTAGGCGGTGTGCTCGTTCCACTCGCGGTGGATGCTCTCAAAAGAGGTAGACAAAAAATATAGGGGCAGGCCGACCATGGGCACCATAACTCCCAGTGCGGCGCTCCAGGGTTTATCGTAATTCAGGATGGCCAGGATTTCTAGTAAAACTATCACCGCTGTGACCATAATAATGTCCCCTAGGCTGGCCCGCATTTCCTTGCCGTAAAGACGCAGTAAAGACATTAGCGATACTCCTCCCTGAAGATCTCGTCAATAGACTTGCCGCGCTCGGCGCGCAAACTCTCGGCCTCCCCGGCCAGGAAAACCTCGCCCTGCGATAAGAAGACGACCTGATCGAAGAGCTTTTCCACCTCGCCGACCAGGTGGGTGCTGATGATCACGGTGCGGTCCTGGCGGTAGGCCATGAGGATGCCCTGCAGGATTCGCTCGCGGGAAGGGGGGTCAATACCGGAAAAGGGTTCATCGAGTAAAACCAGCCTGGCCTGCCTGGCCAGGGCCAGCATCAGCTTCAGCCGCGCCCGCTGTCCCTTGGAGAGATTATACACCCGCGCTCCGGGATCGAGGTTCATAAAAGTCAACAGTTCCTCGCCTCTGGCCGGGTCGAAATCGGCATAAAAACCCGCCTGAAAGTCCAGAGTATCCCTCACCCGCATCCAGCGGTACAGGTGGTCGATCTCGGGCACAAAGGCGACCTGTTTCTTGGTAGCCAGACCGGGGCGCTCCCCGAGCACTTTAACCTCACCGCCCGAGGGATGGCTCAATCCCGCCAGGAGGCGCAAAAAGGTGGACTTGCCGCTGCCGTTAGGCCCCAGGAGTCCCACCACCATCCCTTCTTCGATAACCAAATTTACGCCCCGCAGGGCCCAGGTGCGACCGTATCTCTTGCTCAAATTCACCGCTTCTACCACCGTCAATTGGAGACGCCCCTCTCTTTTATTTTTTCCGCCAGCAAGTCCAGACCCTCCCGGAAAGAAAGTCCCAAATTGGCGATTTCCTTGAGATAAGCTTCGGCCGCCTGCTCTGCCAGCCGCTGCCTGAGGGAACCGACCGGGTCCGGGGATTCGCTAATAAAAGTGCCTTGCCCCCTCTTGGTAAAGGCAATGCCCTGCCGCTCGAGCTCCTGGTAGGCATGCTGGACCGTGTTGGGGTTGACGGCCAACTCTTGGGCCAGGTCCCGCAGGGAGGGCAGCCGCGCCCCCGGCGCTAGTTCGCCGCGGGCTACGCGCCGGCAAATCCAATCCACGATCTGCAGATAGATGGGTCTGCTCTCGTCAAAGTGCGGCAAAAAATCACCACCAGCCATTGTACTAGATACATAGTACACTATGGCATTAGAGATAGCAAGCCCCTTTCTTAATAATTTCTTGAGAAGTAGACGAAAAGATCTTAAAAGGCACGGGCTAAGATAAAATCACCTGAAGAAAAGGAGGAAAGGTAGATGCATCGGAAAAAAGGCATCCGGGAAAACCTGCTTTCCACGGCCTGGCTCCGCTTCTTGGCGCAGGCAGGCTTTGCGCTTTTCATCGCTTTCGTCGCTTACCGCCACGAAGTTGTTGCCGGGCAAATACCAACGCAGATAGTCCCTTCGCCGGAAGCCTACTGCCCTTTTGGGGGCGTAGAAACGCTGTATACTTATATCACTACGGGCAAGTTCATAAAACGGACCCACCTGTCCAACGTCGTGGTACTGATAGCCCTTCTGGCCACTACCTTATTCGCCAAATCGGCCTTCTGCGGCTGGATTTGCCCTTTCGGAACGCTGCAGGAATGGCTGCGCAAGGCAGGTAAAAAAATTGGCCATTTAGCTCCTTTTAAATCCTTGCAAGCGTGGGCCCGGCGCCGGGCCGGATGGCTACGCGACCTGGACGACTGGGCACGCTATTTCAAGTATGTAGTATTGGTCTGGATTTTGTGGGGCACGATAGCATACGGCATCATGATCTTTAGGGATTATGACCCCTATGCGGCGCTAATCAGGATCACTGAAATAGAGCTCGGCGCCGCGGCCGTAATTCTGGCTATTGTACTGGTGCTATCCTTTTTTATAGACCGCCCCTGGTGTCGCTACGCCTGTCCCCTGGGTGCAATAATAGGGCTGATAGGCAAAATCAGCCTGGTGAAAATTGCGCGCCGAAAAGAACTATGCACTCAATGCGGCCTCTGCAATCGGAAGTGCCCGATGAGCATAGATGTAAAAAACGCCGGGATCATTTCTAATGCAGACTGCAATAACTGCCTTAACTGTCTGGAAGTATGTCCGGCTAATGCCCTGGATCTTTATCTTACGTTCCCGGTTCCTGGACCGGTAGTCAAAAGTATTAACGAAGGGAGAGGATTATAATGCTCCTAGCTAGAATAAATAAATACGTATATATCCTGCTCGTTATAATAATTTTCTTAGGCGTTATCCAGGGCGCCAAGGGGTTGGGCTACTGGTCGGTATCGGGGAAAACAAACTCCTGGGGGAAGCGCATCGAACTCACCGGTCGGGACCCGGAGGAAATCCGGGGATGGATGAGTTTAGGCGAAGTGGCCAGGGCCTATAATATTCCCCTGGAGGAAATCCTGGCCGCGTTCAACCTCCCGCCCGACCTTTCCGGGCAGACGCTGCTCAGGGACGTAGAAAAAATAGTCTGGGAACGCAACCTCAACTCTAACTTCTCACCGCAAAACCTCCGGGAATGGCTGAAGTTGAAGACGAGGGGGAAAACCGTTGACCCAGATTAAAATATTGGTTGTGGATGACGAAGCAAAAATTTTAACCATGGTGCAAAACTACCTTACCAAAGAAGGGCTTCAAGTTTTAACTGCCCGGGACGGAGAAACAGCCTTGAAACTATTTAAACAAGAGCGGCCCCACCTGATCGTCCTTGACTGGCTTATGCCCGGCATGAGCGGCCTGGATGTCTGCCGCGAGATACGGAAAGAAAGTAAAGTACCTATTATCATGCTCACCGCCAAAGCGGAAGAGGTAGACAAACTCCTGGGTCTGGAGCTGGGAGCCGATGATTATATAACCAAGCCCTTCAGTTTAAGAGAATTGGCCGCCCGTATACGGGCCGTCCTGCGCCGGTATCAGCCCGAGGAAAGTGGAAGGGAAAATATTATAACCATCGGGGAACTCTCCATAAACCCCGACCTTTACGAAGTAACGGTAAGAGGTAAAAAAGTCCCTTTAACCCCAACCGAATTCAAGTTGCTCTATACCTTGGCCCGCAACCGCGGTAGAGTTCTGAGCCGCCTGCAACTCCTCGATGCCGCCCTGGGGGAAGCCTATGAAGGTTACGAGCGTTCAATAGATACCCACATAAGTAATTTAAGACGTAAACTGGAGGCGGACCCTTCAAACCCAAGCTACATAATAACTGTATACGGCCTGGGCTACAAAATGGGAAGCGGGGACATTAAAGATTGAAGCTGGGAGCCAAATTAACCATAACCTTAGCCGTAATTGCCGTCATCGCTACCATTGTAACGACGATTTTGGCGACCCGGGCCGTTCATTCTTCCTTCGACCTTTATGTGCAGCGCAATTACCGCTACCGCCTGGAACAGTTACGGGATGCTGTAATATCTTACTATGCCAGAAACGGCTGGACGGATATACAATCATTCCTATTAACTCCCGTAGGTAAAAGGAGAGGAGGTATTGGAGCGGGAATCGGAAGATTTAGTAACGAACGTATTTTGATAATTGACGCTCAGGGGAGGGTGGTGGCCGACACCTGGCAAGCTGATCTAGGTCAAACTCTAAACCCCGGGGACAAAAATTATACTCTACCGGTAATTGTCAACGGGCAGCAGGTGGGGACGATTGTCACGGAGAAATTGCGGCACGGCTTACTGGAAGAAGAATTTATAAGGTCGGTAAATAAGGCCAATCTAACCGCCGGAGGCATCGCCCTGGCGCTGGCTTTTATCCTGGGGCTGATAATTACCCGGCAACTAAGCACCCCCCTTGCCAATTTAGCCACTGCCGCCCGCCGGATAAGCAGCGGCGACTTGGCTTATCGCGTTCCCGTTACATCCAGCGACGAGATCGGAGATTTAGCCCGCTCCTTTAATCAAATGGCCGGGAATCTTGAGCGCAATGAAAAGCTAAGGAGGAATATGATTGCTGACCTGGCCCACGAACTACGCACGCCCCTGGCCATTTTGCGGGGGAATTTAGAATCCCTCCAGGAAGGAGTTATTGAACCCAGTACGGAAGTTATCGTCTCCCTCCACGACGAAGTATTGCGGCTCTCGCGCCTGGTAGCAGACTTACAGGAACTTGCCCTCGTGGAAGCCGGAGAGTTAAAATTACGCCTCGCTCCAGTTTCACCTGGAGATTTTTTCAAAAAGATAACCCAGGGTTTCCGCCTGGAGGCAGCCGCCAGAGGCCTCGGCTTCGAGCTGAAAATGCCTGCTGATCTACCCCAGGTCAGAATAGATCCCGACCGCATCGCCCAAGTCGTCCATAATCTGCTTCTCAACGCCCTACGGCATACTCCCCCCGGCGGCTTTATCGCCCTCAAGGTCCGCCGGCTTGAAAATCACCTGGAAGTCAGCGTAGTGGATAACGGCCCGGGCATACCCGCGGAAGATTTGCCTCATATTTTTGACCGCTTTTACCGCAGCAAGGCGGCCCGGCACCAGAACGGTAGCGGCGCGGGGCTCGGTCTAGCCATTGCCAAAGGCCTGGTAGAAGCTCACGGCGGCCGAATCTGGGCAGAAAGCAAGGAGGGGGAAGGAAGCAAATTTACCTTTACTATCCCGGTAATAGCTTGAGAAAGGAGCAAAAGGGATTGACCGAGGTAACCAGGATTCACGGCTACAGCCACGCCGGTGAAGGGGTAGGAAGATTTGAGGATAAACCGGTTTTCATACCCTTTGCAGCGCGGGGGGAGGTAGTAAGATTTGAGCTAACCGGCAGGAAGAAAAACCTTGCCCGCGGCCGCCTTTTGGAGGTCCTGGAGCCCAGCCCCCGGCGCGTAACCCCCTTTTGCCCTGATTTTACAGAATGCGGCGGCTGCCACCTCCAGCACCTGGATTACCAGGAGCAGTTGAACTTCAAGGAAGAGCGCGTAAGGGAGGCCTTGCGCCGCATAGGCAGGCTTAACCATGTCTCCGTACGCCCCATCCTGGGCATGGCCTACCCCTGGCACTACCGGCACACCGCCCGCTTTCACATCCGAACCTCGCCGGCGGGTGTTGAGATCGGCTACTACCGGCCGCAGAGCCACCTTTTGGTGCCGGTAAAATCTTGTGCCCTCCTGCCACAAGATTTCCCGCCCCTGTTACAGTATATCAAGGCCCTCCTGGAGAAAGAAAAAGAGGTGGCGCGGGAAATAAGCGAGGTGGTCTTACGCCGCGGCCTGGGCACCGGGGAATTAATGGTATATTTCCGTACCAACGGCCGGGCCCTGCCTCCCGGTTGGCCGGCTGCGAAGAAGCTGGCCGAAGCTTTCCCCAGGCTAGTTTCCGTTCTGGCAGCCCGGGCAGGACTCAAAAAGGCTAAACCGACCGTGCTTTATGGCCGTAACTATTACTATGAGCATTTAGCAGGCCTTAAATTCCGGGTACCCGGGGAGGCCTTTTTCCAGGTCAACCCCTCCCAGGCGGGAGTGCTGGTGGAAGTGGCCCGCAGGCTGGCAGGGTCCGAGCCTAAATACCGATTCCTGGACCTTTACTGCGGCGTAGGCCTCTTCGGCCTGGCCCTGGCAGGTTCTGCTTCCTGGGTTTTCGGCCTGGAAGAAAGCAGGGCAGCCGTAGAAGCCGCCCGCATAAATGCCGTACTTAACGGTATAAACAACGCCGATTTTGAAGTTGGGCGGGCGGAAGAAGTCGGGCTTATTTTAGAAGCGAGTAAAATAAGGCCCGACATCGTGGTGCTGGACCCGCCGCGCTCCGGCGCCTCGCCTGAGGTCTTGGCTGCCCTGGCCGCCTGCCGGCCGGCTAAGATGGTCTACATCTCCTGCGACCCCGCTACCTTGGCCCGCGACCTGGCCCTTCTGGCTGGCCAGGGCTACCAGGTCGTGGAAATCCAGCCGGTAGATATGTTCCCCCATACCTACCATATCGAGTGTGCGGCGCTGGCAGAACGCCTTTAAGCCGAAAGCCGCCTGGCCGATTTCTTCTTTAAACCAACCAAAGCCCGGTATATACCGAGATTAATGCGCTCGTTAATCTTTATCTGCCTGAGTTCATTTGCGTCCGGCCAGATACTCCGGGGCACAAGCTCACCGCATACGTCCGCCCCCACCAACTCGTATCTATGACGCAGCCAATTAAGACAACCGAGCAGATATGGTAAGGGAATTGGGCCGCGGCCCCAATCGGTAGCCGCTTCCTTAAGCACATCCTTGTCTATGGAAACATAAATGCGCCGCACCGGTATAAGCCCTGCAAGGGAAAGGTCCGGCGGATAGGAAACGGGCAAAACCTTTGGCGACAGAGGGATTCCTTCGGCCTTTCCTATCAAAATTACCTTCTGCACTGCGGCCAAATCCATAACCTTTGCCAGCCACGAGCCGCACGAAACGTAACCCTCCGGAGCCGGGTAAAAATCGGCATGGCTGTCAAATACAATTAAAGTAATCGGTTGATCTGCATGGCGCTTAATTAAATGGTATGAAAGATGATGGAAGCTGCCGCTTCCCAAAAAAGTTAATCCCGCCGGCAATTTCGCCAACTGCTCTCCGGCCCGCTCAAAAAGATCGAGCGGACTTAAAAACTTGAGCCCCCGGCCGTCAAGTTTTAATTGGCAGTC
Source organism: Clostridia bacterium (assembly GCA_030445865.1). GTDB lineage: Bacteria > Bacillota > DSM-521 > Neomoorellales > Neomoorellaceae > JASUSV01. The sequence goes on along the minus strand of JASUSV010000032.1, from coordinate 400 downwards.
GCTCAAGCCCCGCAAATGGCTCTGCCAAACCAGGGTGCCGTCCACATGGACCACATTTACAACCCTCACCGTATAACCCCCAATTGTTACGAGCAGGTATAGGGATTAAGCCGTACGGGCCCTTGAAACTTATATGTTATAATTTATTTTAACACAAATGGTTAACCACTTTAAGAAAGCGTTGTAAAATTATGGATCTACCTGTAAGCGTACAAAAGATCATTACGACCTTACGTCAAAATGGATATCATGCCCTGGTAGTCGGCGGTTGCCTGCGGGATTATCTCCTGGGGCTGGAACCTAACCCAACTTCCGCACCCCGGCCCTGGTTTTAGCGGATTTTTTACCCTTTGTGTACCCTTTAAGCCTTGGAAATTCTGGAGGTGGTATTAGAAAATCA
>JASUSV010000031.1 GCA_030445865.1 Clostridia bacterium | reverse complement strand
CCGAAAGCGGAGGCGGACCCGAGGGCATGGATGCCCGAGGCCGGCAACTGAGACAGGAGGTCGAATTTGCCGGGAAGTCCGCCGGAGCTTGAGGCCGAGTGCTGGTTTGGCCCGCGAGGGTTTCCGGAGCGAGCGTAAGCCAAAGCAGGCTGAAAAGTGGGGATACGCCAGGATGGTTTAATCCTTGACTTCGCCCTTACAGCAGGCTATAATACCTGTAGAGTATATCGGGGTGTAGCTCAGTTTGGCTAGAGCGCATGGTTCGGGACCATGAGGCCGGGAGTTCAAATCTCCCCACTCCGACCAGCTTTAAATAAAAAAGCGCGCTTAAAGGCGCGCTCTTCTTTTACCCTCCAAATTTTGAAGGCAATCCCCGCACACCGGACGGGATTGCCTCCTCAAGCGTATATATTTTCTAGCCGAAATACCTCTTAAGTAGTCCTTCCAGGGCCTGGGCGTGGCGGGCTTCGTCGCGGGAGGACTCGTCAAAAAAGTCGTGGGCGTGGTCAAGATTGTTTTCTTTAGCCTTTACGGCCGCCTCGCGTTTCCCCTTATTAGCACCCTGCTCGCCGGCCAGCATTTTCTTGAGATTTTCGGCGGTCGAGTCCGCTATCTTGCCGTTAAGTTCGGCAAAATGGGCGGCGTGCCAGGCTTCTTCCCAGGCTATTTTTTCTAACACCTCGGCAATTTCAGGATAACCCTCCCGCTGGGCCTGGCGGGCCATAGCCAGGTAAAGTCCGACTTCCATGGTTTCCCCTTTAAAATTGGCTTCTACGGCATCTTCCACAATCGTTCCCTTGGTTACTCCAAGTTTAACTTCATTAACTAAATCCGCCATTTTTTAATCCTCCTTAGTAATAGTAATTATTTTAAATATCTAGAGATATTATATCCTGCCATATTTACCCTGTCAAGGGCAGACTAAAATTTTTAGCTATATTTTTAACCCTTTAAGGTTAAAAATATAGGGGAAAACTAAAGTGCAGGTGGCGGTAGAATAGATGTCCAGGTCTAAACTGAGAGATGATCACTTGAATCAGTTAAAGTTGGAGGCCGCAGCGGAGCTAGGGTTACTGGAAAAAATCCGGCAGGTAGGCTGGCCGGCTCTAAGCGCTGCCGAAACGGGCAAGATAGGTGGCCTGGTGGCTAAAAAATTACGAGTGGTAAGGAGTGAATAAATTATGAAAAGGAAGTCCCGGCCCCAGAATAAAGCAGACCGTATTTTACAGCCCGCGGAGTTCCCCCAGGGAAAGATCGGTTCGGGTTATATGGCTACGGTGGCAGGCCAACCGGCTATTAAGGATACGGCCAGTTTTGACCTTAAGGGGGGCAAAGGACGGGACGCCTCCTCCGAGGATAAAAAACCGGCCGGTCGTTCATAGAGGATTCTCGGCGGCAGTGTAGAAGATAAACACTTCGATAAGCGAAAGATCGGAGTGTTGGCCTTGGCCGGAAAAGATTTTGTCCACCTGCACGTACATAGCGAATATAGCCTTCTGGATGGGGCAGGGCGCGTGGAAGAGCTGGCCGCTGCTGCAGCCGCCATGGGTATGCCTGCCCTGGCCATAACCGATCACGGGGTAATGTACGGTGTGGTCGATTTTTATAAAGCGGCCCGGGACAAAGGGATCAAACCTTTAATCGGGTGCGAAGTTTATGTGGCCCCGCGGGGCCGGATGGACAAAGAAGCGCACCGTGACGACTTCCAGTATCACCTCGTCCTCCTGGTGGAAAATGAAGAAGGCTACCGCAATTTATGCCACCTGGTTTCCTTGGCCTACCTGGAGGGCTTCTATTATAAACCCCGCGTAGACCGGGAGCTTTTAGCCAAATTTAACCGGGGACTGGTGGCTTTAAGTGCCTGCTTGGCCGGGGAGATACCGACAAAGCTCCTCCAGGGGCAGGAAGAAGCTGCCACAGAGGCGGCGGCCTGGCTCAAAGAAGTCTTCGCGGACCGTTTTTACCTGGAACTCCAGGACCAGGGCATGGAAGAAGAGAAGCGGCTTAACCCTATGCTGGTGCAGATGAGTAAAAAGATGGGTATCCCCCTGGTGGTTACCAACGACGTGCATTATGTGCGCCGCGAAGATGCCAAAATGCACGACGTACTCCTCTGTATCCAGACCGGAAAAACTTTGACCGATGCTAACCGCCTGCGTTTTCCTACGCCTGAGTTTTATCTTAAAAACCAGGAAGAAATGTATGCTCTGTTTCCTGAGGTTCCGGAAGCCTTAAAAAATACTCTGGCTATAACCGAGCGCTGTAATTTTAACTTCGAGTTCGGCCGGCTTCATTTGCCGGAATACAGCGTCCCGGCAGGCGAGACCACAGCCAGTTACTTACGCCGCCTCTGCTATGAGGGGTTGCAGCGGCGCTTTCCCAATCCTTCCGAAAAGGTGCGCCAGCGGTTGGAATACGAACTGAGTATCATTGAACAGATGGGTTATCCCGGTTATTTCCTTATCGTCTGGGATTTGGTTAATTTTGCCCGCCAACTGGGTATACCTGTAGGCCCGGGCCGGGGTTCGGCTGCGGGGAGCCTGGTTGCCTACTGCCTGGGGATTACCAATATCGATCCCCTACGTTATAACCTTTTATTTGAACGCTTTTTAAATCCGGAGCGCGTAAGCATGCCGGATATTGATATGGACTTTTGCTTCGAGCGCCGCGACGAAGTCATCCGCTATGTCTTTGAGCGATACGGCCAGGAGCACGTGGCTCAGATAATTACTTTCGGTACTATGGCGGCCAGGGGTTCGGTCCGGGATGTGGGGCGGGTCATGGGCGTGCCGCTTCCGGAAGTAGACAGGATAGCCAAGCTCATCCCCCTCGAACTTGGCATCACCATTGACCGGGCCTTGGAAATGTCCGTCGAACTGAGGGAAATGTATGAAGGCAGCAGCCAGGTCCGGGAGCTTCTCGACACCGCCCGCGCCGTCGAGGGCATGCCCCGCCATGCCTCCGTACACGCAGCCGGCATTGTCATTACGCGAGAACCCCTGACCCATTACCTGCCGTTACAGAAGACCGGCGATGCCGTTACCACCCAGTTCCCCATGCAGACGGTAGAAGAGCTGGGCCTATTAAAAATGGACCTGCTGGGCCTGAGGACCCTGACGGTAATCGGCGATACGGTAAAAGCCGTCAACGCCGCTTACGGTGCAAATTTGGAAATAAACGCGATCTCTTTGGAGGACCGGGAAACTTACAGCCTTCTGGCCAGCGGCGAGACGACCGGCGTCTTCCAGCTGGAAAGTTCGGGTATGCGGGCAATTTTACGCAGCCTGCAGCCAGAGCGCTTTGAAGACATCATCGCCCTGGTGGCCCTCTACCGGCCTGGGCCTCTGGGCAGCGGTATGGTAGAAGATTTTATCCAGCGCAAACACGGACAAAAGCAAATTGAGTACCTGCACCCGGCCCTTGAACCCATCCTTAAAGATACCTACGGCGTAATCCTTTACCAGGAGCAGGTTATGCGTATTGCCAGCGAACTGGCCGGTTTCACCCTGGGGCAGGCCGATCTATTGCGCCGGGCCATGGGTAAAAAGAAGCCGGAGGTTCTAGCCGGTATGAAAAGCCGCTTCCTAGAGGGCGCCCAGGAGAACGGTATTGACTTGAAAATAGCCGAACAGATTTTTGAACTCATGGAATATTTTGCCGGCTACGGCTTTAATGCCAGTCACTCGGCGGCCTACGCTCTGGTCGCCTACCAGACGGCCTATCTGAAGGCCCACTATCCGGCCCAGTTTCTTGCCGCCCTGTTGACCAGCGTTTCCGAGAACCTGGACAAGCTGGCTCCTTACCTTGAAGAATGCCGGCGTTTGGGAATCCGCGTTCTTCCGCCTGATGTCAACGAATCCGGCGTCGATTTTACCGTAACCGGCGGCCATATCCGCTACGGCCTGGCGGCAGTGAAGAATGTCGGCCGGGCGGCGGTGGAGCATATCATCGCGGTGCGGCAGGCAGGAGGGCCTTTCAGGTCTTTGCTCGATTTTTGCCGGCGTGTGGACTTGCGCCAGGTGAATAAGCGTGTCCTGGAAAGTTTAATTCGCTGCGGCGCCTTTGCCTCTTTAGGGGCAAGCCGGAAGCAATTGTATTCCGTGCTGGATGAATGTTTAGAGATGGCCGCCAGGCAACAGGTGGATTTGGCCCGCGGGCAAATGTCTTTATTCGACGAGGAAAGCGGTGTTGAAGAACTGGAATTGCCCCAGGTGGGAGAGTACAGCCAGAGCGAGTTGCTGGCCATGGAAAAGGAACTTTTAGGCTATTACTTGAGCGGCCATCCTCTGGATTCTTATGCCGAAGTTTTAAAGGACGGTGTAACCCATAAACTTTCAACCCTGGCAGATTTGCAGGACGGAACGGAAGTAACCATCGGCGGTTTGATCGCCGGTATGCGCCGCATCCTGACGCGCAAAGGCGAGCCCATGGCTTATATTACCCTGGAAGATTTCGGCGGCCAGGTAGAAGTACTGGTTTTTCCTAAGACTTTTGCTGCTTCGCAATCTTTACTGGTGCCGGACAGCGTGGTTTTAATCAGCGGCCGGATTGACCGGGCAGAAGAAGAAATTAAAGTTATTGCTGAAGCTGTTACCAGTCCTGGACAAAATTTTACCCGCGAGCGCTTATATTTGAATTTAAATGACTTGCAGGCGCACGTGTTGCCCCAGCTTCGAGGAATATTACGCCGGTACCCGGGACCAACGCCAGTTTATTTTTACTACGCCGGCAAATATCTAAAAGCGCACCGGGATATGTGGATCGGCTTAAATGAAGACCTGTTAAAGGATTTACAAGCCATCCTGGGCGATAGGGATAGAGTCCGTGTGGTAACGGTAAAATAGGAAGGAAATTATTTAGTTGGGAGCAGGATTATGGAGTTTGAGGTGGAATACGTTAAGGTAAGTTAAGGGGAGGGGATAATTTTGCGTATAGTCGTATGCCCGGGCACCTTTGACCCTATTACCAACGGTCACCTGGACATCATCCGTCGCGCCTGCAACCTTTTCGACCGGGTAATTATCGGCGTGGCACGGGACAATTATAAGCAGACGCTGTTTTCTATCGATGAGAGGGTGGCCTTGGTCAAGGAAGTTACCCAGGATTTACCCAACGCCATAGTCAAGCCTTTTTCCGGCTTGCTGGTAGATTTCGTCCGCCGGGAGAAAGCCTGCGCCGTTGTCCGGGGCTTGCGGGCGGTTTCCGATTTTGAATATGAATTTCAGATGTCCGTAATGAACAAGAAGCTGGCCGAAGAAGTGGAGACTATTTTTCTCATGACGGCTACAGAATATTCTTTTTTAAGCTCCAGCATTATTCGCCAGGTCGCTTCAATGGGCGGTTGCATCAGCGATCTGGTGCCGCCGGCAGTAGAAAAAGCCTTATATGCTAAATATAAATAAGGGGGGGCTTTTATGTTGGAAAACGCCTTGGGGGTATGCGGCGATTATATTGCCGTTAAGGCATTAGAAAACGGCGTTACTATTATCGGCTTGACCCGGGGGAAAGATACCAAGTTTCACCATTCGGAGAAGCTGGACAAAGGTGAGGTCATGATAGCTCAATTTACCGAACACACTTCGGCCATGAAGATCCGCGGCCGGGCTACGGTGCTGACCAAATATGGGCGCTTAGAGGCGGGAGAGTGAAAGGTATGTGGACGGTAATTTATATCGCTTCTAGCCGCAAGAAAGCGGAGCAGGTCAAAGAGATTTTAAGCCGGGAGGGCATTCTGGTAAATATCCGGCCGGTAGGCAACAGCCAATTGGAAAACGTCAGCGGCTACGAGGTCCTGGTACTGGAATCCGAAGCCGAAGAGGCTAACGAGATCATAAATAATACGTTGACGCGCTGATGGGAGGTGGAAAATCTACGCTTAAAACTATAGGGGTGCTCACCAGCGGCGGGGACGCTCCGGGCATGAATGCCGCCATCCGGGCAGTCGTCCGGCAGGCAGCTGAGATGGATATTGAGGTGATAGGTATAGCCCGGGGGTTTGCCGGCCTCATCCAGGGTGATTTCCGGCGCCTGCACCTGGGTTCGGTAGCCGATATCGTGCACCGTGGCGGGACGATCCTCTTGACGGCCCGCTCGGAGGAGTTTAAAACCGAGGCAGGGCGGGCCATGGCTGTAGATAATATGCGGCGCGAAGGTATAGAAGGGCTGGTCGTCATCGGCGGCGACGGTTCTTTTCGCGGGGCCCTGCACTTGGCCAAAAAAGGGGTGCCGGTCGTCGGCGTTCCCGGCACTATCGACAACGATCTTGCCGGTACTGATTATTCCATTGGTTTCGATACGGCAGTAAATACGGCGGTGGAGGCCATAAACAGGATCCGGGATACGGCGACTTCCCATGAGAGGGTTTTTATCGTTGAAGTTATGGGCCGGGAGTCGGGCCAGATCGCCTTGATGGCGGGTATCGCCGGGGGGGCGGAATCTATCCTCATCCCGGAGATTAAGGTTGACTTTGCCCAGGTAATCGAGAGGATCGAGCGCGGTCGCCGGCGGGGAAAGCTGCACTCTATCATAGTGGTAGCCGAGGGGGCGGCCAGCGCCCTGGATGTCAGCCGGGAAATTAACCGGATCACCCACCTAGAAAGCCGCGTTACCATCCTGGGTCATATCCAGCGGGGAGGCGCGCCGACGGCTTTTGACCGCATCCTGGCAAGCAGATTGGGGGCCAGGGCGGTACAATTACTGGCGGCGGGCGAAACGAGTTGCATGGTAGGCATGGAGGCCAACCGTATCGTCCATCACGACCTGGAATGGGCCCTGGAACAGAAAAAAGAGATCGACTTGGAACTCTACCATCTGGCTAATGTTCTGGCCCTGTAATGTAGGAGAGGAGAAAGGAAATGCGCCATACTAAAATCGTCTGCACCCTGGGACCGGCTAGCGAGAGCGTAGAAGTTTTGAAAAAAATGTTAGAGGCCGGGATGAACGTAGCCCGGTTTAATTTTTCTCATGGCACCCACGCCGAACACGGAGCCCGCATGGCCGCGCTCCGGACTGCTGCCGCCGAGACAGGTTTGCCGGTGGCCCTGCTCCTAGATACTAAAGGCCCGGAGATACGCCTGGGTGAAATAGCCGGCGGCAGTGCCTACCTGGCTTGGGGGGAAGAGGTTGTTCTTACTACCGAACCCATTATTGGCGGGAAAGGGGTTTTGCCGGTAAGCTATGCTGGTTTGCCCCAAGATGTAAAGCCGGGACAGAAAATTCTTCTAGACGATGGCCTTCTGGAATTAGAAGTACTGGCCAGCGCCGAAACTGAGATACGCTGCCGGGTGCGCCATGGAGGTGAGATAAAAAGCCGCAAAGGCGTAAACGTGCCGGGGGCGGAATTGAAGTTACCGGCCCTGACGGATAAAGATGTGGCCGATATTGAATTCGGCCTCGAGAACGGTATAGACTTTATTGCTGCTTCTTTCGTGCGTTCGGCGGAGGATGTTTTGGAGATCCGTCACCTTCTGGAAAAGCACAGGGCAAGAGTGGCAGTGATCGCTAAAATCGAAAACCGGGCAGGGGTAGAAAATATTGACGCTATCTTAGAAGTGGCCGACGGCATCATGGTGGCCAGGGGGGACTTGGGGGTGGAGATACCGGTTGAAGAAGTACCCCTGGTGCAAAAAATAATTATTGAAAAATGTAACCGTTTAGGTAAGCCGGTGATTACCGCTACTCAAATGCTGGAATCTATGATCTATAACCCGCGGCCTACCCGCGCGGAAGCCAGTGACGTGGCCAACGCCATTTTCGATGGCACCGATGCCATTATGCTTTCGGCGGAGACGGCCATCGGCCGTTACCCGGTAGAGGCGGTGGCTACTATGGCCTGTATTGCCCGGCGAGCCGAGGAGGCCCTGCGCCACGAGGAACTTTTGCTTAAAAAAGGGCTGCCGGTAGAGCGCACGACTCCCGAGGCCATCAGCCATGCCAGCTGCGCTATTGCCCTGGAGCTGGGGGCTGCGGCCATTATCACGCCTACGACTTCCGGATCTACGCCCCGCAGGGTGGCCAAATACCGGCCCCGGGCACCCATCCTGGCTGCCTGCCCCGATGAGAGGGTTTTGCGCCAGCTCTGCCTAGTCTGGGGAGTGGAACCTTTAAAGGTCAGGCCCACCAGCGGTACCGATGAGATGGTGAATACGGCAGTAGAGGCCGCCCTGCTTTCCGGCAAAGTCAAAGAGGGCGATCTGGTGGTTATAACGGCGGGTATACCGGTAGGGGTGCCAGGCACTACTAACCTCTTAAAGGTTCATGTAATTGGAGAGGCTTTAGCCGATTTTTAAAAACGGGAAGGAGTAATTATGGAAAGAAAAATTGGTATTACCGATACGACCTTGCGCGACGGCCACCAGTCCCTTCTGGCCACGCGCATGAAAACCGAAGACATGTTGCCTATAGCCGAAAAAATGGACGCCATCGGCTTTCATTCTCTGGAAGTCTGGGGTGGGGCCACTTTTGACGCTTGTATGCGGTTTTTAAATGAGGACCCCTGGGAGCGCCTGCAATCCTTGCGCAAAGCTTTTAAGCGAACCAAATTGCAAATGCTTCTGCGGGGGCAAAATCTTGTGGGTTACCGCCATTACGCCGACGATGTCGTGGAAGAATTTATAAAGAGGAGTATTGCCAACGGAATTGATATCCTGCGCATTTTTGATGCCTTAAACGATACCCGCAATATGGCCAGGGCTATGGAGGTAGCTAAAAAAGAAGGTGGTCACGTCCAGGCTACCATTTCTTATACCTTAAGCCCGGTACATAACCTGGAATATTACGTTAATATGGGGCGGGAGCTTAAAGAAATGGGGGCGGATTCCCTCTGCATTAAAGACATGTCCGGCATCCTGACGCCTAATGTGGCCGCCCAGTTGGTTGCCCGCTTGAAAGCGGAAACCGGACTGCCTCTGCAGTTGCATTGTCATTATACCAGCGGCATGGCGGCCATGACCTACCTTAAAGCCGTCGAGGCAGGCGTAGACGTGCTGGATACGGCCATGTCGCCCCTGGCCCTGGGCACTTCGCAGCCGGCTACGGAGACCATGGTAGCCGTCCTGGCCGAAACACCCTGGTCAACCGGCTTGGATATTGAAGCTTTATCTGAGATTGCCGCCTATTTCCGCGAGGTGCGCAAGAAATATAAAGAATTCGATGTAGGTGACGGTGTGGTCGATGTCAATGTCCTGCGTTACCAGATCCCCGGCGGTATGATTTCTAATTTTATCACCCAGCTGAGCCAACAAAATGCCCTTGACCGCCTGTCGGAGGTCCTGGCTGAAGTCCCGCGGGTGAGGCAAGATTTGGGCTATCCGCCCCTGGTTACGCCTACGAGCCAGATAGTAGGCGCCCAGGCGGTGCTCAATGTCCTGGTAGGGCGTTACAAGATGGTGACCAAAGAAGTGAAGGAATACCTGCGCGGTTTTTACGGTCGCCCGCCGGGACCCGTAAATGAAGAGATAAGGAAGGCGATTATCGGTGAAGAAAAACCCATTGAGTGCCGGCCGGCCGACCTGATCGAGCCGGAATTACCTAGGGTCAGAAAGGAAGTCGCTGCTTACATACAGAAAGAAGAAGATGTGCTTTCTTACGCCCTTTTTCCGGCGGTGGCCAAAACCTTTTTAATGGAAAGGATGGCCGCGAAATATAACGTAGATTTTAATCTGGCGGAAGAAGCCCTGGATAAGGGCTACCCTGTATAGCCTGTATAGGGTTCAATAACGATTTTTCCTTCCACAATGCGGGCTATTTCGGGATAGGGACGGGCAGCTGCTCCCTCGGGCGACCTGGCGATTTTGGTGGCAATGCGGAGCTGGGTGGGCTGAAGGCGGTAGGCTACGATAACCGCCGTTTCGTCACCCTCGGCACCGGCATGAGCGGTGCCCTGGAGGGTACCCATAACCAGGATGTTGCCGCTGGCTATTACTTCTGCGCCCCGGTGGACGTTACCGAGGAGGACGAGGTTGCCGGCAGCGATTTTCTTCTGACCGGAGCGGAGGGTCGCTGCTTCTAGAAAGGTGGGCAGGTTTTGGTCTTCTGCCGGGCAGTTTTCTTTTTGGCGCAGCCTGGAGGGGCGCAGCGGGGCAGGCAAAGTTATATCGCGGCTGGGAATCAGGCCGTGCTGGCGGCAGATAGCTTCCAGTTCCGCGGCCTGGGTATGGCTTAGGGAACCGGAGGCCGGTTGCAGGATAAAGCGTGCGCCTTGAAAGAAGCCCCGGGCGGCGGTGAACTTCGCTTTTAGGCTGTTGCGGAGTTCCTCGAAGTTGCAGTTGCTGTCTAGCAGGATTACCAGGCCGCTGCGCGTACCTTTAATGCTTACCAGTTCTTGGGCCATACATTTCCCTTCTCGCCGTTGTCTTCTCTGAAGAAGGGAATTCGCGCTAGATCGCGATTTTCCTGCCGGCAGGGAAAAATAATTCTAATGATGTCGGGTAATTTTTTCTAGCTCACGTAATTTGTTGGTAAACCACGCCGTATGGAGATCTTCGTCGATAAGGTTATTCCAAAGGAGGTCGAATAGATGGCCGTCGCCTACCCTTAAGATCAGGTTTTTATAGTCCTCCATGGCCTTTTCTTCCAGGGTAATATTGACTTTAAGGGTTGTTATAGGGCCCATGGCGCCGGTTAGAGTGCCGCTCAAGCGGCCCAGGATTGGACCGAGAACATCGCCCATTTTAGCCGGCTCTGCCCCCCGCTTTCTAATCTCGGCCGCAATATTATCTACATGCTGCTGCTCAATGGCGGCTATACGATCCAGCGTTTTGGCCAGGTAGATGTCGCCCATGGCACGGGCCTGGGAAGAATAAAGATTGACTTGCTGCAGTTCCAGGCTGTAAAACCAATTAAGTTTTGTTATCAGGGCATCTTCGTTCATGGCAGCCAACCTCCCCGGTATAGTTTAGCTTTTCCTTTGGGGGGTAGTTTATATGTAAAAGTCTGGAACTGAAAAATAGAGGGTAACTATTTATTATAAAGAGGGGGGTTGGAGAAGGTATGACAACGCCCGCACAAACCGAAGCCATCAGGCGACGGTATAACCGCGCTTCTCTTTACTATGACTGGATGGACTGGATGTTCCCGCCTGCTTTGCGGCAAAAGGTTCTTTCCTACGCCAGGGGAAAGGTTCTGGAAGTAGGCGTGGGTACAGGAAACAACCTGCCCTATTACCCCCCGGGGTGTGAAGTAACGGGGATAGATTTTAGCCCTGGCATGCTGGCCAGGGCCAGAAAAAAGTTACGGCTGGCAAAGGTGCCGGTGACCCTCCTGGAGATGGATGTGCAAGAGATGGACTTTCCTGATGACAGCTTCGACACGGTGGTGGCAACCTGCGTTTTTTGCTCTGTTCCGGATCCGATGCAGGGCCTTAAAGAAGTGAAACGGGTATGTAAGCCGGAGGGGCAGATTATTCTCCTGGAGCATGTCAGAAGCGACCATCCAATTATTGGCCGCCTTATGGATATCTTAAATCCGCTGACCCTCCACCTGGTAGGTTCCAACATTAACCGGCGTACCGTAGAGAATGTTCAGAAAGCCGGTATAAAGCTTATCAGGGTAGAAGATTTTCTTGGCAAGATAGTAAAATTAATTATAGCTACCCCATCCTGAGCTCTGTTAAGATCGGCGATCGGAGATTTTTGTTTTCCAGGAAGGCTTGTAAAGGGGCGCGTTTTATGTTGAATAAACTTGAAGCTTGCGGCAAAAACCGCTACTATCTGAAACCATCCGGCGACATGCGCGTGGAAGCCCTGATATTGTTGAGCCCCAAACTCCGGCAGCAGTTCGATGAAGGGGAAGCCCTGAAGCAGTTGGCCGACGCCGCCAGCCTGCCGGGAGTAGTGGCGCCGGTCATCGGCATGCCGGATATCCATACGGGGTTTGGTCTGCCCATCGGCGGTATAATGGCCACGGATTTAGAAGCAGGGGTGGTTTCGGCCGGAGCCGTGGGGATGGATATCAACTGCGGCGTTCGCCTTCTGCGTACCAGCCTTGATGCCGGGGCGCTGACCTCCGGGCTGCTGGAAAAACTTTTGGATTCCATAGAAAAAAGGGTACCTGCAGGGGTAGGTAAAGCCAGCCGTTACCGGGAGTTCAGACAACCCGATCTGGAGGAAGTAGTAAAGGGCGGCGCAGCTTATTTTATTAAACAGGGATACGGCTATGCGGGAGATAAAGAGGCTATCGAGGCAGGCGGCTCTTTACCCGGGGCAAGCTTGGGGGCGGTAAGCCGCCAGGCCAGGGAAAGGGCCGACCAGCTGGCTACCATTGGCGGCGGTAATCATTTTATAGAAATCGGTAAGGTAGAAAAAATCTTTGCTCCCGACGCCGCCGCGGTCATGGGGCTTGAAGAAAATAAGGTTACCGTTCTAATTCATACCGGCAGTCGGGGCTTTGGCCACCAGATTTGTACGGACTATACCGCCCGTATGGTTCAGGCGGCATCCAGGTACGGGATCAGGTTGCCGAGCAAGGGTCTGGCGGCCGTACCCATAGATTCCCTTGAGGGTCAGGAATATCTGGCGGCCATGGCCTGCGCGGCCAACTTCGCCTTCGCTAACCGGCAACTTATTACCCACCTCGTCCGCGAAGCTTTTACCGAGATATTAAGGCTTCCCCTGGAGGAGATAGGGCTGGAACTCGTCTATGACGTGGCCCATAATATTGCCAAGGTGGAAGAGCACAGAGGGCGGAAGCTCCTGGTTCACCGGAAGGGAGCTACCAGGGCCCTTCCCCCCGGCCATAAAGAGAACCCGGCGCTTTACCGGGCAACCGGGCACCCGGCCATTATTCCCGGCAGCATGGGCACGGCTTCCTATGTGGTTCTAGGAACCGAGCGCATCGGCGAAACCTTCAACTCCGTTAACCACGGCGCCGGCCGGGTCATGTCGCGGAAAAAGGCCCGCACCTCTATATCCGCCGAGGAGTTTCAAGCCTCCCTCAGGGGCATTCTTTTGCGGGCTAAAGATTTGCGCTCTCTCTTCGATGAAGCTCCAGTAGCCTATAAGGATATCGACGAAGTTGTGGCTACCCTGGTGGAAGCGGGTCTTACCCGGCCCGTAGCCAGGCTTAAACCTCTGGCAGTGATTAAGGGCGAGGGAGAAGAGGCTTAAAAATGAAAGAAAAGGCCTACCGCCGGCTCCTTTGGCTGGAGGTAGGCCTTTTTTATCTTAAGCACCCTTCTTATGCTTTATTTGTTCTTTCATGGCTTGCAGCATCCGGTCTTTCATGAGCACCATCAGGGCGGGCAATACCCCGGGAAGTACGTTTTTCATTACTATGGGCAGCATGTCGGGTAAAAGCTTATGCATGCTCGGGGGCATGTCGGGGATCTTTTTCTCCATAATCTTTTGCACTTCGGGCAGCATTTGAGGTAACATTTGGGCCATCATTTTAGGCATCATCTTGGGCATCATGCCACCGGCTACTTTAAGCAAAGCATTTTGGACGGTATCCGGCATTTTCTTCATGGCGCTGATCCCTAGCTGCATAGAACCGGGCAGGAGTCCGAACATCCCGGGCATCAATTCCGTCATCATCTCTACCATACCTTCCAGACTCATACTTTGAATCGCTTTTGCAAAGACCCCCCACATTTCGTGGACAAAAGGTGTAGGATCTTTAACTTCATATCCCAGGGCTTCCGCCACCAGGTTGCTAAAATCCCTGATTTGTAAGGGCATATTATTGCTCTGCGCTCCCACCCGCAGCTGAAATTCACAGCAGGGGCAGGTGGTAATGACGGTTCCGGCACCGATTTCCCGGGCTTCCTCAAGCCGTTGCCCGGCGATGATATCGGACGTAGGCGGCTCGCCGATCCGGGTTAAAACGCTGCCGCAGCAGCGGCTGTTTTCCCGGTTGGAAGCCATTTCTTGGAATTCCACTCCCGGAAGGTAACTGAGAACTTCCCGCGGCGGCTCATAAATCCCACCATGGCGCCCAATGTGGCAGGGATCGTGCCAGGTAACTCTGAAGTTGAGGGGGCGTTTAAATTTCAGGCGGCCTTCCTTCAGAAGTTCGGCCGTCACTTCCGTGATATGCTTAATTTTCACGTTCCATTCTAGGCCAAATTTGGGTGCCCAGTGGGTGTAATAATGGTTCAAAGCCACCCAGCAGCCCGGGCAGGATACTATCAAGGTTTTGACGCCGCGTTTATTTAACTCGTTAATGTTGTGCCTTACTGCTTGTTCAAAGACCCCCCACTTACCGGCTACAAAGAAGGGCACTCCGCAGCATGCCTCATCCCGGCCCAGATAGGTGAAGGGTATGCCGCCTTCTTTAAGGATGTGCACGGCATTTTCAGCTATATCAGTTTCTATATAGGAAGCTGTACAACCTGCCCAGTAGCCGATTTCGCCTTTGTCGAGTATATCTACATCTTCCGGCACCCAAGCATCCCGATCCCGGCGGAAGCTGGCCCAGATATTATTCTGCAGCTCAAAGGAAGCCCCCATCATTTCAAAGGCAGGGAAGGTAGGGTAGCCTTTTTCTTTAATAAGTATGCCTCTCAGTTCATCCCATAACCCCTGGATGGGTATATTCACCTGACAGACGGCATCACAGCGCTTACAGGTAGTGCATAATAAGAAAGTGTTTACTATATCCTGGGTAAGTTCGAGTTTGCCCTCGGCGTATTTGCGCAAAATATACCACTTGCCCCGCGGCGAAGCACTTTCCCAGCCACGCCCGCCAAAAAGGGTACAAACGTTGCGGCAGTAACCGCATTGGGCACAGGCATAGGCTTCGTATAGGATATGCCTGGGTAATGCGCAAGATTCTTTGGGCTTTTTGGGGGCCAGGCTTTCAACCAAACCTAGGACTGGCCTGGTCAAGCGAGCTACTTTCATGGCCAGGCGCAGGGCAGTTTTATCAGAACCCAAGATTTTATCCGGATTGAACAGGTTTTGGGGATCGATTTGTTTTTTGTAAGCTTCAAGGCGATTTTTCTTGGTTTCTCCTAGTATCTCCCCTGCCTGGTCGCCGAAGAAGAGGCCCAGGGAATAAACGCGGCCTCCATGCTGGCGGGCCAAGTCGGCTATCATTAGCGACTTGCTATAACCAATGGTATAGGCCAGGGTTCTCTCGTCGCCATTTAAAAAACCCAGGATAGTGGTTGTGCCGTCGGCAACAAGGGTTCCCTCGATGGCCAGGCCCTTAATATTTTGCTCAATTTCCTGGAGAAAGGTATCCAGCCTACCTATTGGTACAATTGCTTCGCTTGGAATGAGGGAGGGTCCCAGGCGTTTCAGGCGCATGGGATAATATCTTTCTTCCCATTCGTGCCGGGCCAATTCCCGGTCGAGTGCAGCCCCTTTGTGAGCTTGGGCCAGGGCTACGGTTTCAGCCCGCACTTCCTTTTCCCGCCCCTGGGGATAAACAACTAGAGCTAGGGGTCGGTTGTGCGGAAGCTTTCCCTGTTTTAAAGCCTGTTGCTTCTTGGCGACGAATTCAGGGCTGCTGAAAGATACGTGCCAGAGGGGGAGTTTTCTCTCTTCAAGATCGACGAGAAAGGCCAGGAGTTCAGCCCTAGTAGGGAAGGAGAAGAGAAGAGGAACATCGGCCTCGGCCTTTCTGCATTTCAGGGTAATATTGGTGATCAGCCCGGTTATTCCTTCCAGGCCACATATAAGCTCTAAATCTTGACCTGTAAACCTCGCTATTTCCCCTGAGGGTAAGACTGCTTCTACGGCAATGACGTTGGAGCTTATAGTGCCGTATTCATAACTCCCGATTCCGGCGCCGCCTTCGGCCACCCAGCCGCCTACGGTAGAGCCAGGGGCGCTGGTGGGGTAAAGCCTTAGCGCAAGACCCCTTTTTCTTAAGATTTTTTCTAAATCATCCCATATTACTCCTGCCTCTACGCTTACTTCTTCCTTTTCCGGATCGATTTTCAGTATGCGATTGAAACGTAAAAACTCGACCACGATTCCACCGCAGGTAGGCAAAACGCCGCCGTAACCGCTGGTTCCGGCCCCCCGGGGTATAATAGGGATGCCATTTTGGCGCGCTATTTGCACTATGAGGCGCAGTTCCTCCACGGTCTCGGGTTGAACCACGGCATCAGGCAAGGTCTTAAACCATTTAGTTATTATTTCTGGTAAAGAAGCTACATCGTGGGCATAAAGCATCCGCTCATTCTCATTAAAAGTAACTCTGTGTTTAAACTTATCAGCCAATATCTGTTGCCAGCTCATTAATATCACCTCCGGTAAAATATCTATTCGACAAAGGAAGAATAATTCCTTCTATACTGTAAGTCTACTTAGCAAAAAATAAAAACAGCGAAGATAACGGTAAAAATTTTTTACTCTAATTCGGCCTGTTTAAATACCTCTATAAACTTGAGAAGAAAGCGTAACTGTTTTTCGTTTAAATGGCAGATTTGCTTAAGCACAGCCTGAACGTTCTCGTTGAGGAGGAGCGCCCTTAAATCCGGCCCCATAGAGACCAACATCTCTTCTAGCTGGTTTTGGGTAACCAGCAAGTAGCAAGGAGAGATTCCCAGGGCCTGGGCGATTTTCTCGACAGTCTTCAGGGAGGGCTGTACTTTTCCCGCTTCAATCTGGCCAATCAGGGAAGGCGAGAGACCAGCCTGGGCAGCTAAAGCGGTTTGGGTAAGCCCCAGGGATTCGCGGACGCTCTTTAGCTTGTGACCTATCCAATTCTCCGTGTGGCTTAACAGCAGGGACAGCGGGACTTCCAAGGCGGCGGCAATTTTACCTATGGTGTCGGCGGCAGGGTGCAAAACATTCCTTTCAATTTCGCTTAAATAAGTGAAGGAGACCCCGGTTTTATTACTCAAATCTTTTAGGGAAAGCCCCTTTTCCAGGCGTAACATACGGATCTTGTCTCCTAGCCTTACTTTGGTCTCTTCAGGCAGAAGGGATTCCTGGGGGATATTTAAAACAGTGCAGATCTTATCCAGAGTCTTTAAAGAAGGGCGCTTGCGCCCGCGTTCAATTTCACTTAAATACGAAGGGGAGATATCCGTTTTTCGGGCAACCTCTTCCAAGGTATAGCCCCTTTCCTCGCGAAAGTGCCGGATGACAGAACCTATCTCCATAAAAAATTGCCCCTTTTAAGATTGTCAACTATAATACACTAAGCTTATCTGTTTTTTAATGCGACCTATCGTTATATTTTCATGCCCCAGGTAAAAATCCTGCTGGTAGAACAAATAATTTCTGCTCCCCCTCAGTTAGAGGAGCCTCCTGGTAGTAACCCATGGAACCCTGCTATGGAGTAACTGTTGACTTCTCAATTGTCGTTTATTTAACCTGCCCGTATAACTCTTTCTAGAGGTATTATTTAGGAAATAATTTCTTTGTACCTGAAATAGGTATAATATCGAAATACCCCTCACGGCTCAAACGCAGCCGGATTTCTCTTTGTTCTGACGTAAAAGAATATGTTTTATTGCCGATTCTTACGAAACTGCTTTCGTAAGCGTGACCGATAGTTACTGCCCGGCCCTCACTTGTCGCAATCAACGTCCTGGCCCCTCGACGCGAACCCAACTCTTCCACATAGACATCTTCTCCCGCACTGATTTCGCCACCCCGAAAAGCCCCGTGTATCACCACTTTCTTTCCCGCCTCTATAGTGCAATTGTCGCAACCAATACGGGTAACCGTAACGTTTCCTGTCGCAATTATTTTAGAGTTCAGTAAGTAACCAACTGTTACATCCCCTTCACCTTGCACAAGTTCTGCATCCAGGTTTTCTACTAATTCCTTCGCTTGGGCGACCAACGTATGTATTTCCTCTTCAGTGGCTAGAGCCAGCGGGTACCACACCAGTTTCTGTTCCAACGTCGTTACGAAATTGGCAATATCCTTCTGCCCAAGAGGCAAATTACTGAGGGTAGTTTTTAGCACTTGTACTCCGGCTGGCAGGCCCGCAAATCTTCGCTCAAGCAGCAATTTTACTACGGGGCCTACGTTACCAGTATACTTGTGGCGCAGCTGACTTATCGCTGCACCCAACTCAGACAGTTGCAAATAGAGTCTTTTCAGTAGCGGTAATACTCTTCTGGCAAAGACCACACTTTCGCCCGCAATGATGGTAGAGGAGTAGACATTACCCCCCCAGGGAAACTGATTTCTGGGCCTTTATTATGGCTTCAGAAACCATTCCAGCGATGGCCACGTTTTCTCCTGCTTCCACCCGCATTCCTTCCAGGACGCTTCCGCTAATAAATACATCTCCTGCAAAAGAAATATGCCCGGAACTAGAATCAACATCTCCTACGTGATTAAGGGTATTAACTATCTTGACCCTTACCTTCCCTTGCCCTCGTATTGCTACCGGGCGCCCTGGCCTGTTAGCAACTACTTCTTGGCCGTCCTTGAGTAGAGTGGTCCCCTCCCCCGCCTCCAACAGTACATCTTTGGGAGGCGGTGGGAGAACCACATTACCCATAATATCAACGCCGGGTTTACCCGGTTGTGCAGGATGCTTACGCGCTAACACAGCCCCTGGCTGTACCGAGGTAAAAATAAATCGTTGCCTTAGGTCTACATTGCCCTCTTCAGGAAGTTCAACTTTTACCTTTTCTGCGGGGTTAAATAGAAATTCCACCCATCCGTCTTTGCTGGGTTGAGGCGGGGTTCCCTGGACTAGCACTATTTCTCCTTCCTCGGGGTTTAAGAGAATACGGTTGAGTGCTTCCCAGTCGATGCCGCGTAAAATTATTTTTAAGCGCCTTAGCTCGTGAAGCAACTCTTCCAGGGTAAATGGTATAAATTGCTCTCGCTTCTCTGTAGCTTCAAGGTATAATTGCCGGGCGGGAGGCAAATCTTTTAGATTATATTCAATAACTTCCCTCGGTTTAATTTTTAGAACGGCTTTCATCAAATCTGGAGTGATTTCCACGCGCCAGCTACCCGGTATTTCCTCCTTGAGCGTTTCTACTATCACTTCATCGCTCGAGGTTACTGGTACGGGGCCATTACGTTCTTCACCGTTAAGTTTTAACTTCACACCTTTGCCTGGAATGACCAACGGGTAAGGTCCATCAGGGGGATGTTCTACAATGACCCTGCCTTGCTTTAAAGCAGCATATACTGCACCTTTTCCAGTATTCGCACCCATTTAGAGTTACCTCCCTTCTGGGCATTATTTCGTACTTTGTAGTTGTACTTGTGCCGGGCCTGACGAAGCATGATCGGTATACTTGGTTAATAATATTAATAATTAGGTATAACTGATTATAACCTAATTGAATATACATTTTCAGTTTAACGGAGAAGATTTATGCTCTACCGCTCCAGGGGGCACATTAACGGCCAAACCTGTGTACAAATCTAGGGTAACCACACGATTATATACTGAGGCACCGTATGGTTCGTGGAAGGGCGCCAGTCCCTACGGGTGACTCCTTCGTGCACAATAGAAACACCAGGCAGCAGAGACGGATACCGCCTGGTGTGGTTATCCTGGATACCAACTTGCTGTGGTATATTCTGGCAACCACCGGCAGCCCGGCTGCCATAGCCCGATAAAAGCCTTAGGCCCGTGGCTTTGCGTCCCTGTCTTTCGACAGGTTTGCCCTTGACAGCAGAGGTATAGATTTAAGCCTTACCATACCTACTTTGTCGCTTTTTGTTGACTAGTGTAACATGCTCTGGAGTACAAATCAAGAGAGCTTCCGTCGTTATGTGATCGTGCTGTGATGTTGTCACCATGAAATCCTTCTGAGAAAATGTCACCTATGGAAAAGGTGATGGTGACATTGTCGCAGTCTGAATTGAATAGGGCGTTTGTTTTGCAACGG